>JBEIUL010000254.1:0-4395 GCA_040374395.1 Phycisphaeraceae bacterium | reverse complement strand
AGGAGGTCGGGCGGATCTTCAAGGTCACCCGCGAACGGGTGCGTCAGGTCGAGAGCAAGGCGATCCGCAAGCTGCAGCACCCGGTGCGGCGGCAGCGGCTCGCGAGCTTCCTGACGGGCGAGGAGTGATCCTCAGCCCGGCTCGCCGCGGCGGCGTCGCGTCTCGCGCTCGAGCACCTTCCGCTCGGCGGGGGTGAGGCGGTCGATTCCGGATCGCTTGATCTTCGCGAGGATCGCGTCGAACTCGCGCTCCTCGGCGGCGGACCGCTCGCGGCGGAGGGCGGCCTCGCGCCGTTCCTCGTTCTCGGGGGACTCGGGGGTCTCGGGTGCCTCGGGGGGTTCCGGTTCCCCGACCTTCCCCCGCTTCCACCAGTCGCCCGGATCGGCATCGCCGCCCGAGACGGCCCGGATCGCGGCGATTCCCCCGCGACGGGTCTCGGTGTGGCAGACCCAGGCGCCGATGCCGGCGAAGACGAGCAGCGAGAACATCCCCGCGACTATTCCCGCGACCGCGAGGGCCCCGCAGGCGACGAAACCCACCTTCACCGCGACGCGATGCCCGGCGTCCGGACCGAGGCGCGACGACGCGAACGAGCGCACCGCGACGAACGCGTCGAGCGGCGGGATCGGCACGAGATTCGCAAGCAGCACCAGCATCGCCGTGCCGTTCACGAGGAAGAGGAGCCGCGTCCAGGTATCGGGCAGCGCGTAGAGCGCCTCGAGCCCGAGCGGCAACGGCGGAGCGACCGCGACGCCGAACCACTGCCCGGTCGAGAGGCCGAGGATGGGCACGCCGACGAGCAGCGTGACGACCTGCGGCCAGAGCCCGGCGAGGGCGACGCGCACGCCTCGCCGCCCATCGACCTCCCACGGCTCGATGCCGCCGAACGGCCAGAGCAGGATCTCGCGGCGGTCGCCGCCCGCGCGGCGGAACGCCCTCAGATGCGCCGCCTCGTGCAGCGTCACCGTCGCGAGCAGGATCGCGATCGCCGCCAGCGCGAGCGTCGGCGAGAGCCTCGCCCCGCCGGTCTCGGCCCCGGGAAAGAACGCGGTGACGAGCCGCACCGCGATCACGAGCACCATCACCAGGTGCAGCCGGAAGCGAATCCGGGCCGGCCGGCCGGGCGGCCAGGCGAGGAAGGGCATCGACCACGAGAGGAGGTCGTTCAGGCCGCCGCCGCGGGCGGGCACCCACGCCGGTTCCTCGTCGCGGCTCCTCACGGGCGGGCCTTGCGGAAGAGCCGCCAGAGGAAGAACGCCGCGATCGACTTCCCGTCCTCCATGGCCCCGGTGGCGATCCGCCGCTCGACCTCATCGGCGGCGAGGATCTCGACCTCGAGCTCCTCGCCCGGCTCGAGCCGCCTCGGGATCGGCTCGAGCCCGGTCGCGACAAAGGCGTGCATCCGCTCGTCGGCGAATCCCGGTGACGTGAAGTACGCGCCGAGCGGCTCGACGCGGGCGGCCCGGTAGCCGCATTCCTCCTCGAGCTCGCGGGCGGCGGCCGCGGACGGCTCCTCGCCCGGCTCGAGCTTGCCCGCGCAGAACTCGAGCAGTTCCCGGCCGACCGCGATGCGGCGATTGCGGACGAGCACCAGCCGGCCGTCGGCGAGTTCGGCGACCACGGTCACCGCCCCGGGATGCCGGACGACGTCGCGACGCAGCGTCCGTCCGGCCGCGTCGCGCACCACGAGCGACTCGACCCGGAAGACCGGGCCGGTGTGGGTGACCATGCGGGAAACCGTTCCGGATCCGTCCACTACCATGACGGGCCGCATTCTACGGTTCCGATGCCCCTTCCCCCGCTCAATCCCGAGGCCGCCGCGCGATCCCGCGAGCTTTCCGAGGTGCGGGTCGAGGACCTGCACAAGTCATTCGGGCGCCAGCAGGTGCTCCGCGGCGTCAACCTGTCGTTCCCGCCGGGCAAGACCACGGTCATCCTCGGGCCGTCGGGCTGCGGCAAGAGCGTGCTGCTGAAGCATCTCGTCGGCCTGCTCAAGCCCGACAAGGGCCGGGTCTGGTTCGGCTCGACCCGGATCGACACGCTGTCCGAGCCGGCGCTGGTCCCGTTCCGCCGACGGTTCGGTTTCCTCTTCCAGCAGGGTGCCCTGTTCGACTCGATGTCGGTGCGGCACAACATCCTCTTCCCGCTGCGGGAGGCGGGCTTCCCGATCGACGACTCGGCAAACCAGCGGGTCGAGCGGGTGCTCGGGATGGTCGGCCTCACCGACGCGATCGACAAGTATCCGGCCGAGCTCTCGGGTGGCATGCAGAAGCGGGCGGCGCTGGCCCGGGCGATCGTCCTCGGTCCCGAGGTCATCCTGTACGACGAGCCGACGACCGGGCTCGACCCGATCCGCTCGGACGTCATCAACGAGCTCATCCTGAAGCTCTCGCGGACCCTGCAGGTCACGAGCATCGTGGTCACGCACGACCTCGCGAGCGCCCGCAAGGTCGCCGACCGGATCGTGATGCTCGACAAGGGCCAGGTCGTCCTCGAGGACGAGCCGGCCCGATTCCTCGCGTCGACCGACCCGACCGTGCAACGCTTCCTGAAGGGCGAGGCCAGCCTCGACGAGCTGGCCGCGATCTCGGGCGACGGGCCGGCCGCATCGACCCCTTCCCGCGTCGGCTAGGCTTCCCCTCCCCGTACGGCCGATCTTCACCCCCATGCGCGACTCGACCCGTAACCTCCTCGTCGGCGTGACCACGATCCTCGGCCTCGGCTCGCTCGGCGGGCTGCTGCTGATGTTCGGCGAGTTCACCGACGTGCTGACCGCACGCGTTCCGGTCGAGATGCACTTCAACGCGGCCGGCGGCGTCCGCGAGGGCAGCCTCGTGACCCTCCACGGCGTGCCCGTCGGGAAGGTCGAGAAGGTCTCGGTCGGCAGCGGCGATCCGGCGCGGCCGGTCCTCATCGAGGCGCAGCTCGACCGCGGCACGACGCTGCCCGAGCCGTGCACGCCCGGCGTCGAGGCATCGCTCCTCGGGTCGGGCGCCCGCATCGAGCTCGCGCCGGGTGGCGGCGGCGGCAGCCTCGGGAAGCCGATCGATCCGGCGGCCCCGCCCCTCCTCAAGGGCGACTCGTTCTCGCTCGAGGAGCGGCTCATGACCGCCCTCGATTCGCGGCTCGGCTCGCTCAAGGACCAGTTCACCTCGGTCTCGACCGACCTGCACGACCTCAGCGCGACCTACACCGAGCTCGGCCGGAACCTGAACGACCTCGTGAAGCCGGTCGACGCCGGCTCGCCCGCGGCCGAGGGGAACCTCCGGCTCACCGTCGAGAGGCTCAACCGCATGCTCGCCGGCGCCGACGAGGCGTTCCGGCTCGCCCAGGGCTGGCTCGGCGACGACGCGATGAAGGGCGACGTGAAGTCCGCGGTGGCGAACGCGAAGGACCTCATCGCGGCGGCGAGCGCCGCGGTCGAGCGGTACGGCCAGTTCGCCGAACGGCTCGACGGCGACCGCGAGCAGCTGATGACGCGGCTCGCCCCGACCCTCGACGAGGCCCGGGCGACGCTCGGCGAGCTGCGGACCGCGATCGCCCTCGCCCATTCGGGCGATGGCACCGTGGCGATGCTCCTTCGCGACGGCGGCCTCTACCGCAGCCTCGACGACAGCGCCAAGCGGCTCTCGGCGACGCTCCGGCAGGTCGAGGCCGTGGCCGAGCGGCTCAAGGCCGAAGGCATCGTGATCCAGCTCGGTGAGTGACCCGGGCGGCGGGAAAAATGACGAGGGCCCGGCGCTCGGCCGGGCCCTCGGATGATTCCATCGGAACTCCGCGCGGCTCAGTTGCCGCCGTTGCGGGCGCTCGAGCCGGCGCCGGTCACGATCGAGCCCGATCCGCCGGAGTTGCCCGCATTCGCGGTGCCGGTCGAACCCGTGCTGCCCGCCTCGACGACCGCGATCTCGACCCGCCGCGACTGGGCCTTCGTCGTGCGAGGCTTGGTGTCGCCGTAGCTCACGTACGAGAACGAGCCGTCCGCGAAGCCCTTCCCCTCGAGGTACTTTCCGACCGACCGGGCCCGCGCGAACGCGAGTTCCCAGTTGTCCGACCACTGGCTCTTCTTGATCGGATCGGTGTCGGTGAAGCCCTGCACGCGGAGGTTGCTGCCGGGGAACTGCTTGCGGATGCTGGCCGCGATCGAGTCGAGCGTGCTCTTCGCGTTGCTCTTGAGCGCCGCCTTGCCGCTGTCGAAGAGCACGTCGCCCGGCACGTCGATGATGAGGTCGTTCCCCTCGACCCGGCAGGTCACGCCGGCGGGCAGGTCGGTCGGCATCACCACCGTCTCGGTGATCACCGTCTCGCTCGGGGTCCCGGCGAGTCGATCCTTGAGGTCGGCGTTCTCCTGCTCGAGGCGGACGCGGGCCTCGCGCTCGCTCTCGAGGGCGGTGTTCT
>JBEIUL010000239.1:0-4536 GCA_040374395.1 Phycisphaeraceae bacterium | reverse complement strand
GCCTTCGCCCGCTCGAACTGCACGTCGAAGGCCTGCAGCATCTTCACGCCGAGCCGCAGCCGCTCCTGGAGCTCCGACGACGCCGTGCCCGCCTCGTGCGAGACCTCGGCGGCCCGGACGGCGAGATTCTCGAGCTGGCGGAAGACCCCCTCGCTCCGTTCGACGATCCCAAGGAGGAGGTCGGTCCCGTTCCGCCCCGCGTCCCGGGCGGAAACGCTCAGGTCGTCGTGGCGGACATGGTCGGTCGGGGCGAACGGGGACGGTGCAGCGGTGGTCATCGCGATCCTCGCGGTTCAGCCGGCATCCATGCCGGTCGGCGGGTGAAACTTCCCGCGGCGGCATGATCGGCATCCGCTGCCGAACGGGTGCAGAAAGCCGCAGGAATCGCGCGAGGATTCGGTTCGTTCAGCGATCGACCGTCGCGCCCCCGCCGGCCATCGCGTCGGCAAGCGTCACGCCCGCCACCGCCGACCGGCTCGCGGTCCGGAGCTTCCGGCTCACCACGTCGGGCGGACCGAACCGGTCGGCCGCCTTCCACGCGAGCTCGAGCAGCCCGAGGATCTCGATCCGCTCGGCCGGCCGGGCGAGCGAGATGCCCGTCTCGTCGTCGCGGCGGACGAACCCCGCCCGCTCGAGTCGGTCGACCAGGATCGCCGCGTCGCCGCCGTCGAGGCCGGTCGCCGCCGCCACCTCGCCCACCGTGAGGGTCTTGCCCTGCTCGAACCCGCGTCCGATCGCGACCATCGCCGAGAGCGTCTCCTCGGGATCGAGGGCGTGCACGCGGCCCTGGTCCCACCTCCGGCTGCCGATCGCCTGCAGGAGCGACGCGACCTCGGCCCCGAAGAGGATCATGAGCCAGATCAGGTAGACCCAGAAGAGGAAGAGCGGAATGAGGCCGAGCGAGCCGTAGAGGGCGCTCACCGCGAACGACTTCTTGAGGTAGAGCCCGAACGACCGCTTCCCGATCTCGAGCAGGATCGCCGCGACGAGGGCCCCGATCGCCGCCGGCTTCCACGCGACCCGCGTCGCCGGGATCGTCTTGTACGCGAGGAAGACCATCGTCCAGGTCACCGCGATCGAGAGGATTCCCCTGATCGTGACGAGCACGAACCCCCAGCCCTCGAGCGGCCCCTGCAGGGCGTCGGCGAACGAGCCGAGTCGGTGCAGCAGGTAGGGCATCACCGCGAGCAGCAGCGGGGCGACGGTGAGCACGAACCAGTAGACGAGGATCCGCTTCATCCACGACCGCCCGCGGCCGGTGCGGAAGATGACGTTGAACGCGCCCTCGATCGTCGCGAGGACCCAGATCGCCGAGAACGCGACGAGGCCGAAGCCGGTCCAGCCGAGGGCGGTGACGTTGAAGCCGGCGGCGTAGGCGACGAGGTCACCGATCCAGACGTCGAGCGTGATCGGCTCGGCGTTCGCGACGCCGTTCGCGGCCCCGTCGAGATCGGGCGGGATCACCGTGACCTCGCCGAGGCCGAAGCTGCCGAGCACGGCGCTGACCGTCTCGGCGAAGCGGTCGCCGAGGGCGCTCTTCACGACGAGCGTGACCACCACGAGCACCGGCAGCAGCCCGAACAGCGTGCGGAACGCGAGCGAGGCGGCGATGTCCGTGGCCCGGTCCTCCGAGAGGCGACGGAGGCAGAAGCGGAAGATCTCGATCGAGCGGGCGGCCCGGTCGGCGCCGAGGCGGTCGGCCAGGAACGCTTCGATCGGTCCGCGGCGATCGGTCGGGACGGGCTGGCTCATGGTCGGGGGGCCTCCGGCTTCGGACCGTCGTCGACGAAGACGCCGTGGAACGAGGCGTTCTCGGGTGGCTCGGCGGGGGAGCCCGTGGTTCGCGCGATGCCGTCGCCGCGGACCGGCGGGTACGCATCGGGTTCGCCGCCGAGGTCGACGTGCAGGCTGAACGAGTACGCGCCGCCTACCGGCGGCGGCTCGAGGAAGTGGTAGCTGTCGTCGCCCGACTCGCCCAGGATCGAGCCCCCGTGGGCGATGCGGCGATCGCGGCCGCCGAGATCGAGCAGGACGGCCAAGGCCTGCTGGGCCGCGCCGCCCTGGGCGAGTCCGTCGGCCTGGTACGAGTCGCTCCCGGCGCGATCGACCAGCCACGCGACCGACTGGTCCCACGCGCCGCCCTGGTTCGCCGCGGTGCGGGCGACATAGGAATCGTCGCCGGCGTCGTCGAGCAGGAGCCCCGCGGCCTGGTGGGCGGCCGATCCCTGCGAGTAGCGATCACCCGCGTACCGGTCGTGGCCCCCGCGATCGTGCAGCACGCCGAGACCGTGGTAGTAGCCGATGCCCTGCGAGAACTCGCCCGCCTCGTAGCGGTCGTCGCCCGCGGCATCGACGAGCAGGCCGACGCCGCCGAACGCCGCGTTCCGCAGGCCGATCCCGCAACCCTGCCCGAAGCTCGAGAAGGTTGCGGGCACGCCGTAGACCGAGGGCGAGGGTCCGTCCATCCGGTACAGGTCCGCGCCGGAGAGGTCGCACAGCACGCCGGCCCCGCGGGGGCCCGCCGATACCCTGCGAGAACTCGGCCGCATCGAAGCGATCGTCGCCGCCGAGGTCGAGCAGGATCCCGCCGCCCCAGGCCCCCGCGCCGTGCGACCACGTCTCGCCGAGGTAGACGTCGTTCCCGCCGCGGTCGACGACCGCGCCGACCCCGAGCACGCCGCAGCCGCCGACGCCGAAGCGGCCCTCGTGGCGATCGTCGCCGCCGCGATCGTCGATCACGAAGACGCCGCCGATCGCGCACCCGATGCCCTGCTCGGGATGGCCGACGTAGCGATCGTTCCCGGCCAGGTCGACGACGCCCCGCATGCCGGGCGTGACCTGCGACAGTCGGTACTCGTCGTTCCCGCCCGTCTCGAGCACCGCCGCGACCTTCGCGAGGTCGTAGCGGTTGTCGCCCGGGCCGCCGACCACGGCCCAGCCGACGCCGGGGATCTCGCCCGCGGCGAGGATCGGACCGTCGACGGCGCCCGTGAGCGCCTCGGGCAGCGGCTCGGCCTCGGCGGTCGCGGGGTCGAACCCGATCGCGAGCCCGACGTCGAACTGGCCGAGGGCCGCGACGAGCGGGACCAGGTCGAGTTCGCACCCGCTGCGGATCGACGCGAGACGCTCGGCCACCCGCGGCTCGGCGAACACCTGGCCGCCCATCATCCGCCGCAGCGAATCGCGGGCGTCGGCGAGCAGGACGGCGTGGTCTCGCCGCGGCCCGAGCGCCTCGTCGATCGCGGGCCGCGGGCCGTTCAGCAGGAAATCGAGGGCGAACAGCCCGTGCGAGGCGGTCGGCACCGGCATCGAGCCATGGCCCTCGTGCGGCGGTAGCTCGAGCCCCAAGGCCCGCCCGAGCGTGTCGCGGGCGGTCGCGACCGGCCGCGACGCGTCGCCCGCGGCCAGCGGTCCCGTGAGTTCGATCCCGACCTCGGGCAGCGACGTCGGATGGTCGAGCGTCGTCGCGACCGCGGGCAGGCCGCCGGCGTCTCGCTGAGATCGGGATCCCAACGAGACCGCGGCGACCGTCTTCGCGAGCTCGGCCGTCCGCTCGAGCCCGCCGATCGCGGCGGTCGCGTGCCGCTCGAACAGTCCAGCCGGCGGCGCCGGCCGCGGCGGCGAATCGTCGCGCACGTTCTCGACCGAGCCTCGCCACCGTGCTGGCAGTCCCAAGCAGCGACACGTTGTACGAGCCGTTCGCCGCCGCCGTCAGCGCCCCCGACAGCGTCAGGTTCCCCTGGAACGCGACCGTCGCACCGTCATTGGTGTCGGTGATGGCCACGGCTGCAGCGTCCACCGTCGACTGGAACGTCACCCCGCCGGAGTTGGTGATCGTCACCGTCCCGATGTCCGTCCCAACCGCCTCCGCCACCGTCACCACGCCCGTCGTGTTGAGCGTCAGGTTCGACGAGGTGCCCAAGGCCGTCCCGGACACCGCGTCGAGGTTGATGGCATTGCCGATCCCCGTGCCAACCGTCAGCGTCACGTTGTCCGCAAGCGTGACGTCCCCGAGGTCGATCAGGCCCGTCGCCGCACCGCCGACCGCCGCGTTGGCCGTCACCGACACGCCCGTGTTCGCGTCACCCAGCGTGATCGTGCTCGCAGCCGACGTCGCCGCCACCGTGCCCGCGATAGACACCGAGCTCGGCGCCGTCGCCGTCACACCGGCCGTGAACGTCAGCGTGTCCCCCGCGTCGTTGCCCAAGGTGAGCGCTCCCGTGTTCGAGAACGTCGTCGCCGTGTCGATCGTGCCACCGCCCAGCAGCGACACGCCGTAGCCGTTCGACGCCGTCGACAGCGTGTTCACCGTCGACGCGCCCGTGACGGTCATCAGCCCCGTCTGGCTGCCGTCGCCGAGCGTCAGCGTCAAGCTGCCCGCACCGTCCGTCACCGACGCCAGCGTCGTCGTACCGGACCCGCTCAGGAACGTGCCGTTGGCCGTCAGCGTCACCGCGCCCAGCGACATCGCCGTGTTCGTCGTCTGCACCGTGCCCGCCACCGACACCGACGGCGCCGTCGCCGTGACCCCCGCCG
>JBEIUL010000178.1:0-5545 GCA_040374395.1 Phycisphaeraceae bacterium | reverse complement strand
GTCCCAGCGGGTCGTTCCTCGCCACCAGTCGCCGAATGCCTCTCGGATCCGCGACCCCCCGACACCGGGGGCTGGGCTTTGGTTCAGCGCGGACATGGGGTGAAGATCCGGAACCGACGATCGGACCCGTTGCCGGAGCGGGACGTCCGAGTATACGTGTCGCGATCGGTGGCTCGGCCGGACGGCCCGGATCAGCGCACGCGATCCCTCCCTCGGATCCGCATGATCGGTATGGACGGGACAGGCCTCCGCGAACCATCGGCCCCGTCCCGAACCTCCTTGCCCCCCGCCCTCCCCGGGGTATACTCCGCGACCCGCCGGAGGCCCCAAGTCCCCGGACGGAGCCCGATTCGCGGGTGTAACTCAGTGGTAGAGTGCCACCTTGCCAAGGTGGATGTCGAGGGTTCAAGTCCCTTCACCCGCTCTTCAGACCCCCGGTGCCGCAAGGCCCGGGGGTCGTCGTTTCCGGGCCGCAGACGATCCCCTCGGTCGGATTCCCCGGTTGCCTCGACCTCGGCGCTTTCCGGCGCTCGTCCTCCGGGCCCCCTCCATACGGTTGGGCTTTCCGGAGAACTCGCGATGCGTTCCGCCGCCCCCACCCTCCTCGTCGCTTCCCTCGTCGCCTCGGCCTCCGCCTCTCCCCCGACCGAATGGGCCAACGGCCACTGGTACCAGGTGATCGACGCGCCGTGCCTCGGCTGGCACGAGGCCCGGGCCGCGGCCGAGGCCGCCGGAGGTCACCTCGCGACGATCGGCTCTTCCGGCGAGAACCACTTCGTCCGTGGCCTGAGTTCGTACTTCGCGATCTGGATCGGGCTGTACCAGGATCCCGACGCCCCCGACTTCACCGAGCCCGCCGGCGGCTGGCGATGGATCACCGGCGAGCCGCTTTCCTTCACGAACTGGTGGGTCGACGAGCCGAACGAGATCAACAAGGGCGAGGACTTCGGCCACCTGAACGCACCGTGGATCGGCGACGGCCAGTGGAACGACCACCGTCCGGAGGGCTGCTTCGCCTATGCGATCGAGTGGGACGCCGACTGCACCGGCGACGGCCTCGTCGACTTCGGCCAGATCCTCGCGGGCGAGTACCGCGACACGAACGGGAACGGCGTGCCCGACTGCTGCGACGCGGGCACGCCCTGCGACGACCCCTGCCCCGGCGACGTCACCGGAAACGGCCTGGTGAATCCGGTCGACTTGGCCGCCCTGCTCGTCGACTGGGGCACCGCCGGCGACAGCGAGTTCGAGACCGACTGCAACGAGGACGGCATCGTCGACGCCGACGACCTGGCGATCGTGCTGGCGGAGTGGGGGCCGTGTTCCTGAGCCCGTCACTCGCTCACGGCGCCGCGCACTCGGCCCGAACCCGCTCGAGCGTGGCCAGCATCCGCCGCTCGAGTTCCTCGTGCCCGGGCGTGCCCGCGAGGTTCTCGCGCTCGGCGGGATCCCGCACGAGGTCGAACAGTTCGATAAGCGGCTTTCCACCGGCGTCCGTCAGGTCGAGGTAGCGGATGATCTTCGCATCCGCCGTCGCGACGCCCTCGTGCCGCGGCACGGTGTGCGAGCCCCTCGACTCCTCGAATCGGTAGTACGCGGCGTCGCGAAACTTTGTCCCCGCACCGCCCGTCGCGAACAGCGGAAGCAGGCTCTTCCCCTGCACGTCGGCGGGAATCGCGACGCCCGCCGCATCGAGGAACGTCGGGGCGAGGTCGAGGTTCTGCACGAGCTCACGCGAGACGCTTCCCGCGGGCACCCGCCCGGGCCACCGCACCAGCAGCGGCGTCCGGAAGCTCGGCTCGTACATCCACCGCTTGTCGAACCAGCCGCTCTCGCCGAGATACCAGCCCTGGTCGCTCGAGTAGACGACGATGGTGTTCGCGGCGAGCCCGAGGCGATCGAGCTCGTCGAGGATGCCGCCGACCGACTCGTCGACGCCCTGCGCGGTGCGGAGGTAGTCCTTCGCGTATCGCTGGAATCGCCAGAGCGCCCTCGCCCTCGCATCCATCGTCGGGAACGCCGCGATGAACGCCTCGTTCCCCTCGCGGTACGCCGCCTCGTTCGCGATGCGGGCGGCCTCGGGGATCCTCGCCAGCTCATTCTCCATCCACCGGTCCAGCCCCGCGGGATTCGCGTCGGGAAGGAGCCGCCGCGCGGGCACCTTCAGGTCGTACTCCCACGCGAGGTCGCGATCGACCTGCATCGACTGGAGCAGCCCCGCAGGCGAACGCAGGTCGGGCGGGTCGAAGAAACTCGGCGGCACCGGGATCTCGGCGTCGCGGAAGAGCGGGAAGAACCGCGGCTGCGGCATCCAGTTCCGGTGCGGGGCCTTGTGCTGGACGAGGAGCGAGAACGGCCTTCCGTCCTTCGCCCCGCCGGCGAGCTCGCGCAGCCTCGCGATCGCCCCGTCGTGGATCAGATCCGTCGCGTGCCCCTCGCGGACGACCTTGACCCCGTCGACGAGGAACGTCGGGTTCCAGTAGTCGCCCTGCCCCACCAGGACGTCCCAGCGGTCGAAGCCGGTCGGGGCGCTGCCGAGATGCCACTTGCCGACGACCTCGGTGCGGTAGCCCGCAGCCTGCAGGAGTTTCGGGAACGTCACCTGCGAGCCGTCGAACTGCCCGTCGTTGGTCGCGAAGCCGTTCAGGTGCGAGTGCTTCCCGGTGAGGATCACCGCCCGCGACGGTCCGCAGATCGCGTTCGTCACGCTCGCCCGATCGAACCGCAGGCCCTCGCGGGCGATTCGATCGATGCCCGGCGTCGAGATGAGGCCCGGCGCGGCCGTCGCGCCGTAGCACGAGATCGCCTGCTTCCCGTGGTCGTCCGAGAGGATGAGCACGATGTTCGGACGCGGCGGCGCGGTCTCGGCGACCGTGGTCGCGGTCGTGAGAGAGAGCGAGGCGAGCAGGTGCAGGATCGGCATCGGGGTTCAGGCCTTCCGGGGTGAGTTCACGTCTCCCGCGCCGGCGAAGCCCGGAGCAGGTGGGCGTCGGGGACGGCGGCGGCCTCGATCCTGCCATCGTCGCTGACGATCAAGCTGCGGGGCCAACCGAGCGAATCGAACCACGCGAGGCTCGCGGGCACGTCGGATACGTTGAGGATCGGTCGGATGCCGGTGATGGCCATGGGGGGTTGCGTGGGGCGGACGCGGGGAACCGGGCCAGAGGCCTCGGCACGGTACCGGTCCCGGGGCAATCCGAGGCCCCGCCGGGAATCGCCCGCGAAGCCGCACGTCCGCGGTTCTCGGGGAACCGGGGCGAAGTCCCCCGCCCGAACCGCCCGGGAACTGGGGGTTTCGGCGGAACTTCCCGACCTCCCGGACGAACCATCCCGGGCCGGGGGTATTCTCGAACGATCGACCCCGGAGCGAACGATGGCGCTGAGCATCCTCGGGATCCTGATGACCTTGCAGCTCGCGGCCGGCGGGCCGTCGATCGGTCCGCCCGTCGCCCGGCTCTCCACGCGTTCGGTCGGAAACACCAACCAGGCTGCGGCACCGAGCCTTCCGCCGCCCGCCGCCTGGGCGGATCGGGACGGGCCATGGCCATCCGCAGGGAAAACCGTCTTCCGCATCGAGGATGCCGCCGCGGCCACCGCCGCCGGTCTTCCCAGTACCCGGCGACCGGGCTGGTTCGTGCTCGACGATGCGGACGTCGCCGCCGGCACCGCCCGGGCCAAGGCCGCCGCGTCGCTCGCCCGCTACACGACTCCGGCGTTCTTCGATCGGCTCGGCGGCCTCGCGTGGCCCGATGCGGCGATCCTCGTCGGCCTGCGCAAGACCGCGACCGAGGCCGACCGCGCCGCGGCGCTCGCGCTCGTTGGCGGCACGGTCGCACGATACGCCGCCCTTCCCGACCTCGTGCTGGTGCGACTTGACGTCGCGAGCGGTCGCGAGGTGCTCGAACGCGTCGCGGCGATCGCGAGCCATCCGGCGATCGCCTTCGCCGAGCCCGACCTCGCGATCACCGGACGCCACTCGCTCGTCCCGACCGATCCGCTGTTTCCCGAGTCATGGGCTCTCCGCAACACCGGGCAGGCCGGCGGCATCGTCGGTTTCGACATGGGCTCGACCGTCGCGTGGGATCGCGGCACGGGTGACGCCGCGATCAAGGTCCTCGTCATCGACACCGGCGTGGAATCGAGCCATCCCGACCTCAACGTCGCTCCGGGTCGCGACTTCACCACCGGCGCCGTCAACGGTGTCCCCGGGGGCGATCCGGCGAACCAGTACGAGAGCCACGGGACCGCCGTCGCCGGCTGCATCTCCGGTCGGATCGACAACGGCCTCGGGACCTGCGGCATCGCCCCGTCGTGCCCGGCCGTCTCGGCCCGCTGTTTCGTGGGGCTATCCGGGGGCAGCTGGGACGCGAACTACTCGTGGACCGCGAACGCCCTGAATTGGGCCGTCGCGAACGGGATCCTCGTCACCAACAACAGCAACTGGTACGGCGGCACCTCGGCGGCGGTCGAGGCCGCGTACGCGGCGACCCGCGAGGGCGGTGCGATCCACTTCGCAAGCGCCGGCAACACCGGGAACACCGCGGTGGCGTATCCGGCGAGCCTCGCGCCGGTGATCGCGGTCGGCGCGGCCCAGCGGACCGGCACCCGGGCGTCGTTCTCGTGCTACGGGCCGATGCTCGATTGCCTCGCGCCCGGGTCGGCGATCACGACCACCGACCGCACCGGCGCCATCGGCTACACGACCGGCGATTTCGCATCGGTGAGCGGGACGTCGTTCGCATCGCCGCTCGCCGCAGGCCTGGCGGCCCTGATGCGTTCCAGCGATCCCGGCCTGACGCCCGACGAGATCACGTCGGTCCTGTTCTCGACGGCCCGCGACATGGGATTGGCCGGTTTCGACACGGGGACCGGCTGGGGGCTGCTCGACGCCGCGGCCGCGGTCGCCGCGGTGAGCTCGGGTTGCCAGCCAGACCTCGACGGCGACGGCGAGGTCGGCCCGAGCGACCTCACCATCCTGCTCGGGGCGTGGGGTATTCCGGCCGGGGACATCGACGGGAACGGCGATACCGGCCCGAGCGACCTGACGTTGCTGCTCTCGTCCTGGGGGCCGTGCGGAGGCTGAGTCCCGCGTCACGGTCGGCCGTGCCGTCGCGGTGACGCAAGGTGCGGTGCAGTGGCAACGGCTACCTCGGGTGGAACGAGGCGACGCTGCCCTTCGGGGATCCGCTGGCTGAACGACGGGTGGGTGCAGGCGTTCACCGGCGTGGAGCCGTCGGCCGCCTGAGCGGTCTACCGGCCCGCTTCGCTCGGCGATGAGGACCTCGACAGGTCGGCCTTCGTCGCGACCGGCCCCGGATCGGTCATGGCCGGCCGCGAACTTGCACGGCAACCAGACCTCGCCCTGAAAAGGACAACGCGGGGCGATCCATCGATCGCCCCGCGTCGGTTTCAAGAGTGGTTCCTGCGAATCAGCGGCGACGGCGACGCGAGGCGAAGCCCGCGAGACCGAGGAGCGCCGCGGCGCCCGGAGCCGGCACGAAACTGACGCCGTGCAGCGTCACCGTGCCCGTCCAGGTGCCCGAGG
>JBEIUL010000475.1:0-2176 GCA_040374395.1 Phycisphaeraceae bacterium | reverse complement strand
CGCCTCGCCGGACCCGAGCGCACGTTCTTCCTCGCAAGCGTCGCCGCTGGGGCGTTCATCGGCCTCGTCCTCGGGCTCGTGAATCCGAACGGCACCGCCCGGGTTGTGACGAGCCTCCTCGGCGGGCTCTTCCTGCTCGCGGGCGGCGTGCCGCTGCTCGTCCGGAGCCTCGAGAGCGAGACGGTGCGGGCGGGGCCCGCGGCCACGCCGCTGCGGTGGCTCGCGGCCTGGCTGGCGATCGCGTTCCTCGGCTGGATCTTCCAGGTGCGGACCCGGCCCGCCGCGAAGCCGGAGCCGGTACCCGCGGGCCAGACCGCCGGGGCGTGAGGCCCACCGCCTTGGACCACGTACCATCCCGGGCCTGTTCCGGCGGAATCTCCCTCGATGGATCACTTTGACTACCGACCTGTCGCAGCACCCGAGGGCGCTCACGAGCTGCACGTCGAGGGCGTCGCGATCGCCGCGATCGCCGATCGTTTCGGCACCCCGACCTACGTCTACTCGGCGGCGACGCTGCGTGAGCACTACGACCGCCTCGTCGCCGCCTTCCGCCCGCTGTCGCCGCTCGTCTGCTACTCGATCAAGAGCAGCGGGAACCTGGCGATCCTGAGGTTGCTCGCCGAACGCGGCGCCGGCATGGACGTCGTCTCGGGCGGCGAGCTCCACCGGGCGCTTGCCGCCGGGGTGTCGGCCTCGCGCTGCGTCTACGCCGGCGTCGGGAAGACCGACGCCGAGATCACGGCCGCGATCGACGCGGGAATCGGCCTGCTGAACATCGAGAGCGAGGCCGAGTTCGAGGTCGTCGCCGACCTCGCCGCCCGCCGCGGCCGCACGGTACGGGCGGCGCTTCGCGTGAATCCCGACGTCGACCCGAAGACGCACCGCCACACGACCACCGGCAAGAAGGAAACGAAGTTCGGCGTCGACCTCGATCGCGCCCGCGCCTTCTTTCGCCGCTACGGCCGCGACGAGTGGTGCCGGCTCGAGGGGATCCACCTGCACATCGGCTCGCCGATCTACTCGCCGCAGCCCTACGTCGAGAGCGTGACGAAGACGCTGCGGCTCGTCGACGACCTCGCCTCCGACGGCTTCACGGTCCGCACGCTCGACCTCGGCGGCGGGTTCGGGGCCGACTACGAGACCGGCCAGACGCCGCCGCTTTCCGAGTACGCGGCGGCGCTCGTTCCCCTGCTCGAGCCGCGGGTACGGACCGGCGGCCTCGCGATCATCCTCGAGCCGGGCCGGACGATCGTGGCGAACGCGGGCGTCCTGGTCACGCGGGTGCTCTACCGGAAGGACGGCGGGGAGAAGAGCTTCGTCATCTGCGACGCGGGCATGAACACGCTGCTGCGGCCGAGCCATTACGAGGCGTTCCACTTCATCTGGCCCGCCCGCGTCGACGCGACCCGCGTCCCGGCCCGGCGCGGCCGCGATCCGGGCGTCGCCGGCCTGCGACCGGTCGACGTGGTCGGCCCGATCTGCGAGACCGGCGACTTCCTCGCCCTCGATCGCCCGCTGCCCGAGACCTCCCGCGGCGACCTCCTCGCGGTCTTCACCGCCGGCGCGTACGGCATGTCGATGGCGAGCCGCTACAACGCGACGCCGCTGCCGGCGGAAGTCCTCGTCGACGGCGGCGAGGCCCGGCTCGTGCGGCGGCGCGAGAGCTACGAAGACCTCGTCGCCCACGAGCTCGAGCCGGAAACGAGCCCGCGATGGTGAAGCGCGAGGCCGACGGCGTCTGGCTGACGCTGAAGGAGACGATCGCGGCCCCCGCCGAGGAGGTCTTCGCGTGCTTCGCGACGCCGGAAGGCCTGACGCGATGGCTCGCGGTCGGGGCCGAGGTCTCGCTTCCCGAGGGTCGCCGCCGCGGCTCGATCACGCTGGCGTGGGATCGCGAGTTCACCCACACCGTCACCGTCGCGATCCGCGAGTTCGAGCCGCCCGTGCGGATCGGCTTCGAGTGGTTCCCCGACCCGCTCGACGAGACCCCGGTGCCGGTCTCGGTGACCGTCACGGCGGAAGTGTCGGGCGGCGCGCGGGTGATCCTCCGCGAGGGCCCGTTCCGCGAGGACGTCGACTCGATGGTCGCCCTCGCCGACGCCGCGGAAAGCTGGCGCTGGTACCTCTG
The DNA here is from genome assembly GCA_040374395.1 of Phycisphaeraceae bacterium. Lineage (GTDB taxonomy): Bacteria > Planctomycetota > Phycisphaerae > Phycisphaerales > SM1A02 > JBEIUL01. The sequence goes on along the minus strand of JBEIUL010000475.1, from coordinate 48 downwards.
CAACCTGCGGTGCGTGCTCGAGACCCGGCACGACCTGCGGGCGGTGCG
>JBEIUL010000457.1:0-2317 GCA_040374395.1 Phycisphaeraceae bacterium | reverse complement strand
CGCGCTCGGGCCGCGGAATCGCTTCCGGCGTCGCTGGCGGTGGCGGCGATTCGCGGCGACGGCGGCGGGCGGCGACCTGCGGGTCCGGCTGCGGCACGCGATGCAGCGGGCCCTCGGGAGGATTCGCGGATGAGCGACGGGCCGCTTCCCAAGGTCGTCTCGATCGTGCTGAACTGGAACGGCGGGCGGGACACCGCCGAATGCCTGCGTTCGCTCGCCCGGCTCGAGGGCGTCGACCACGAGCCGCTCGTCGTCGACAACGGCTCGACCGACGGATCGGTCGAGCTGCTTCGACGGGAGTTCCCGAACGTCCGCATCGTCGAGACCGGGGCCAACCTCGGCTTCGCGGGTGGCGTCAACCGCGGGATCGCCGCGGCCGTCGCGCGGGGCGCCGAGTTCCTCTGGCTGCTGAACAACGACGCGACGGTCGCGCCCGACTCGCTCGCCGCCCTCGTGGCGGCCCTTCAGGCACGCCCCGATGCGGGGTTCGCCTGCTCGAAGATCCTGTTCGCCGACCGGCCCGACGTGCTCTGGTACGCGGGCGGCACGTGCGACACGCCGACGGGCTTCATGCGGCACGTCGGGCAGGGCGAGCCCGACCGCGGGCAGCACGACCGGGTCGGGGATCTCGCGTTCGCCTGCGGATGCAGCCTGCTTGTGCGACGAGGCACGGTCGAGGCGATCGGCCCGATGCCCGAGGAGTACTTCCTCTACTGGGAAGACGTCGCGTGGAGCGCGAGGGCCCGCGCCGCCGGGTGGACGATCGCGTTCGTGCCCGGCTCGCGGGTCTGGCACAAGGTCGGCGCCTCGCTCGCGGCAAGCGCGACGCCGGGCGAGCTGCTCAGGGCCCGCTACCTGATGCGGAACCGGATCCTCTTCCATCGCCGGCACCGGCCCGAACGCCTGCCCGGGATCGTGCTGCGCGAGCTGGTGCACACCGCGAGACGCACGCTGTCGCGGGCGACGTTCCGGGCCGCGCTCGCCGATTGGCGCGGTCTCATCGACGGGCTGTGCGGCCGAACCGGACCGATCGGCCTCCCGCCGCGCGGCTGAGGCACGAGTCAGTTCGCCCGTCGGCGGCCGAGAACATCGGCGTAGGTCTCGAGGTAGCGGGCGAGCGTCCGTTCGTGCGTGTGCTCGGCGGCGAGGGCCCGGCCGCGGGCGCCCATCTCGCTTCGCAGCGCCGGATCGCGCAGCAGCGAATCCACCGCTTCCGCGAGCGGCCGCGGCTCGGGCGCGACGAGCCTTCCGCCGTCGCACGCCCCCACCGACTCGCGCAGGGCGGGCACGTCGGCGACGACCACCGGCTTCCCGTGCCACCACGCCTCGAAGACCGCGATGCAGAACGACTCGCCGGTCGACGGCAGGCAGAGGAGGTCGCACGCGGCGAGCGCGTCATGCTTTTCCTCCTCGCTGGCATCGGCGATGTCGACGACGCCCGCCGGAAAGGCCGGCGCCGGCGACGGCCCATTCCACGAGGGGCCGATGAGGACGAGCGTCGCGGTCGGGTGCGCGGCCCGGACCGCAGGCCACGCCGCAAGCAGTCGGTCGATGCCCTTGTCGACGGTCTTGCGGCCGACGAACAGGACGATCGGCCCCTCGATGCCGTACCGGCGGCGGAAACGCCCGGGGTCGGAGGCGGGCGGCGGATCGACGCTTCCGGGGACGATCCGTACCCGATCGGCGGCGACGCCGAGGCTCGCGATCCGTTCGGCCTCGCCGCGGGTGAACGCGATCACGGCATCCGCCCGACGGTAGAGCTCGGCGTCGAGCGGCCGGTCGCCCCAGTGCCCGGGATGCATCGCCGGCTGGACCACGAGCGGCACGTTCGCGGCACGAGCCGCCGACGCGGCCGCGAAGCCGATGGTGTCGGTGCCGACGCCGAGGTAATGGACGACGTCAACGCCCCGCACGAGCGGTTCGAGAGCGGGGCGGAACGCCCGACCGAGCAGCGCGACCGTCGGCTTTCGCAAACCCGGCGTCCACATGAGGCCGTACACGACCGATCCGGGCAGGCCGAGCGGCCATCGCGGCGGCACGATCGACACCGGGACGTCGCCGACGCGGAACGACCGCTCGGGCTCGACCCGCGTGAACCGGTCGCGCAGCGAGTGCCGCGACGAGGCGAACTGGCCGACGATGAATGCCTCGTGCCCGGCCGCCTTCAGGCCGCCGGCGAGGGTCGCGGTGACCCGCTCGAGACCGCCGACGAGCGGCGGCGTGAAGGGTGAGATGAGCGCGACCTTCATGCGTGGACTCGTCGAGACTTTCACCGCCAACGGGGAGAGGTAGTCTGGGGCGAGCGAACGTTCGATGG
>JBEIUL010000044.1:0-10689 GCA_040374395.1 Phycisphaeraceae bacterium | reverse complement strand
CTGCGGCGGGCGCTCGAGCGGGTGATCGGGCAGCCCGCGACGCTCGACGCGATGCGGGCGAACGCGCCGGACGTCCCGACGATCGAGGCGCAGGCGGATCGCATCCGCGATCACTACCGCACGGCGCTCGGCCGGGCCGGCCATGCCCCGAAGCCGTGACGCCCGTCATCCCCCGACGGCCGACTTCGCCTCGGGCAGTCCCTTCCGGAAGGCATTAGCCCATGCGAGCTGCCCGATCGCGCAGGCCGGCAGGAGCGCGAGGAACATCGCCATGTACCGCGGCGGCGACCCGACCAGGGCCAGCCCGATCCGCGGCAGCATCAGCAGCGGGATCCCGAACGCGAGAAACGGAAAGCGATGCAGGACGCCGATCGACCGGCGGCCGATCCGCGTCTGGCTGTGGGCCGCGGCCGATCCCATCTTGCGGCAGTACCGCAGGAACTCGCCCCAGCCCTCGCGGTTCTGGTGACGGACCGCGAGCGTGGGGTCGTACAGCACGGCGAATCCACACCGCCGTATCTCCGCCGTCGCAAGCAGGTCCTCGCCGAGCGTCTGGTCGGGAAACGCCCCCCGGCAATCGCATCGGCCCGCCAGGCGCTGTTCGCCCCGATGAGGTAGTTGTCGTCACGGACGGCGCCGCGCGACGGGAAGTGCGTGAAGAACTCAAGCAGGTAGACGCACCAGCCCGAGAGGTTGCCGGGGTTTGCGACCGCCATCGAGCCGCCGGCGGCGCCGACCCCGGGCCGCCCGAGCAACTCGACCAGGCGGCTGATCCAATCCCGCGGCACGACGCAATCCTGGTCGACCGCGAGCAGCCAACGGCCGCGGGCGTGGCGAAAGCCCTCGCTGCGGGCCGCTCCGGCGGACAGTCGGATCGGGGACACGATCAACCGCACCTCGGGGAAACGGTCCCGCACGAGATCCGCGGCACCGTCGCCCGAGCTCTCGACCACGATGACCTCGCAGCGATGGCCCAGCGCCGCGATCCGGACCGATTCGAGGCAGACCCCGATGGTGGCCAAGCCGCGATACGCGGGAACGATCACGCTGACCTCGGGCGCGGAGTCGGCGGCCGGATCTCTCGTTCCGCTCGATGTCGGATCGGTGCGGTCGTTCACGTCTCTCTCCGGCCATCCGATGCCTCCCGGACGGGAAGCCCGCAAGCCTGTCCCGGACGGCGGGGATTCGAAAGATAGCGGAAGGCCTCGCGACGACGGAAACTCGCGGCGACACGAGGCCTGGACCGGAACGGGATTCCCGGGCACGTACACTCGCCCGATGCCCGCCGTCCCCTCGCTCGACCGGATCCGCGCCCGCTTTCCCGCCCTCGCCGGCCCGATGGCCCTGCTCGAGAACGCGGGCGGTTCCCAGGTTCCCGACGTCGTCGCCGACGCGACCCGTCGCTACATGCTCGAGAGCTACGTGCAGCTCGGCGCCGGTTACCCGATGTCCGACGTCGCGACGCGAAACGTCGCCGACGCGCATCGGCTCGTCTCGACGCTCATGAACGCCGACCGCGTCGGAACGGTGATCCTCGGCGCGTCGACCACGCAGCTCTGTCACCTGATCGCGAACGCGATGCGCGACGTGATCCGCCCCGGCGACGAGATCATCCTCGCCGAGACCGGCCACGAGGCGAACATCGGACCATGGCTCACGCTCGCGAGGTCCGGCGCCGTGATCCGCTGGTGGAAGGTCGACCGCGACGCGCAGGACTGCCCGCTCGGTTCGCTCGACGCGCTGCTCTCGTCCCGCACCCGCCTCGTCGCCTTCCCGCACGTCTCGAACCTGCTCGGCGGCATCGTCGACGTCGCGGCGGTCACGCGGAAGGCCCACGCCGCCGGGGCCCGCGTCTTCGTCGACGGGGTCGCCTTCGCCCCGCACCGGGCGATCGACGTCGAACGGTGGGGCGTCGACTGGTACGTCTACTCGACCTACAAGGTCTTCGGCCCGCACATGGCCGCGCTGTTCGCGCGGCACGACGCCCTCGCCGGGCTCGAGGGTCCGAACCATTTCTTCATCGCGCGAGACGAGGTCCCCTACAAGTTCGAGCTCGGCGGCTCGTCGCACGAGGGATGCGCGGCGATCAATGCCCTGGGGCCCTACCTCGCGTTCCTCGCCGAAAAGCCGGCGTCGACGGCTCCCGACCGCGCCACCGTCGAGGCCGCCTTCGCCCGCATGACCGAACTCGAACTTCCGCTGCAGGAACGCCTCGTCGAGGGCATCCGGGCTCTCCCCCACCTGCGGCTCGTCGGCCCGGCGACGACCGGCGCCGACGAACGCGTTCCCACCGTCAGCTTCACCCACGTCCGCCTCGCCCCGGGCGAGGTCGTCCGCCGGCTCCACGCCGCGGGCCTCGCGGTGCGGAACGGGCACATGTACGCGTATCGCCTGTGCGAGGCCCTCGGGATCGACGTGAAGGAAGGCGTGGTGCGGATCAGCGCCGTCCACTACAACACGCCTGACGAGATCGAACGCACCGTCATGGCGCTCGCGGCGATGGCCTGACGGCCGCATCGGGAACGGACAGGGCGGGATTCGAACCCGCGATAGGGTTACCCCTATACAGCATTTCCAATGCTGCTCCTTCAACCGCTCGGACACCTGTCCCGAGGAAGCGGATAGTGTAGCGGTGGCGTGAGTACCGACAAGACGAACGGATCGGCCGGAAATCCCGCGGATTTCTCGGGCATTCTCGTGCTCGACAAGCCGCTGGGCCTCACCTCGATGACCGCGGTCGCCGCGGTGCGGCGTCGCGCCGGCGGCGTCCGGACCGGACACGCCGGCACGCTCGATCCGCTCGCGACCGGCGTCCTGGTGATGGCCCTCGGCCGCGCGACCCGCTCGATCGAGCGGCTCATGGCGACCGACAAGCGCTACCGGACCGAGATCGATCTCACCGCTTTCACCGCCACCGACGATCGCGAGGGCGATCGCACCGAGGTCGCGGTCGCGACCCCGCCCGACGAGGCGGCGGTCCAGGCGGCCCTCGCCCGCTTCACCGGCACGATCCAGCAGCGACCGCCCACATTCTCGGCGATGAAGGTCGGCGGACGTCGGGCCTATGCCGCGGCCCGCAAGGGCACGCCGATGGAACTCGCCCCGCGGCCGGTCCGTGTCGACGCGATCGAGCTCGTCGAGTTCCGCTTCCCGATCGTCACCCTCGACATCCGCTGCGGCAAGGGCTTCTACGTCCGCAGCCTCGCCCGCGACCTCGGCGTCGCGCTCGGCACCGGCGGCCACTGCGCCTCGATCCGCCGCACCGCGGTCGGTCCTTTCACCCTCGACGAGGCGAGACCGCTCGACGCGCTGCCGCAGCGGCTCGCGGCGGCCGATCTCCTTCCGCTCGAGGCCGCGCTCGCCCGGCTCGGCTGAACCGACCGGTCAGCCCGCCTTCGCGTCCTTCCGGTCGGTCCGGTTCATCCAGATGAGCAGGATGCCCATGCCCGCGAGCAGCAGCACGTCGGCGACGTTGAACACCCACGGGAAGACCTCGCCGCTCGAGTTGCCGGGCCACCGCCAGCCGAAGGGCAGTTCCCACCGCGGCAGCATGTGGAGGAAGTCGCGCACCGCGCCGTAGCGGATCCGGTCGTAGAGGTTGCCGATGCCTCCCGCGAGGATCAGGCCGAGCCCGACGTGCACCCACCGCTGCGACGCCCGCGTCCACCGGGTGAACACCGCGAGGGCGACGCCGACCGCGATCAGCGTGAAGAGCACGAAGACCATCCGCCGCCGCTGGCCGATTCCGAAGACCGCGCCGTGGTTCAGCACGAGATGGAAGTCGAGGAGGTCGAACGGCAGCGCCCGCACCCCCTCGTGCCGCGGCAGCGGATAGCCGACGTTCCCCACGACCTCCTCGTAGACCAGGTCGACCGGACGGCCCGCGACGGTTCGGAACGCCCAGTACTTCGTCGCGATGTCGATCACCACGCCGATGGCGAACGTGCCGAGCAGGACGCTCCACGCGAGCGGGCTTCGCCACGCCGGCGGATCGAAGGCAGCCGCCGCATCGCTGGCGGGCGCGGGGCTCGATTCGGCGTCGGTCATAGTGCGGTCCCTGCCGCGCCGCGTCGGCGCGGGTGCCGGCTCAGCGGGCCTGGCCGCTCTCGATGCGGCGGGCCGATTCGACGGTGTACTTGGCCCAAGGCTTCGCGTCGAGCCGGGTCTTCGGGATCTGCTGGCCGCTGAGCTGGCAGACCCCGTAGGTGCGGTCCTGGATCCGGCGGAGCGCCTCGTCGATCTCCTGCATCAGCCCGCGCTCGCTCTCGGCCATCCCGAGCGTGAAATCCTGGTCGTAGGTATCGGTTCCGATGTCGGCCATGTGCAGCGGCATGTTAGAGAGGTTCCCGCCGCTCGAGCGGAGGGCCTCGTCTTCCATTCCGGTGATCATGCCGAAGACCTGCCGCCGCTTCTGGAGCAGCCGCTGCTTGTAATCCTCAAGGTCCTTCGCCGAGAGCTTCGTCTTGATGCTCGAGATCGGCGGCTCCGACTTCTCCTCGGCGGCGGGCGACGACGACGCGGCCTTCCGCTTGGTGGGGACCGCGGCGGCGCTCAGCACCCGCACGCGACGGCCGTTGATCATCACGTAGCCTTGGGCGTCGGGGGTGGCGACGACCGCGGCCGCGGCGACGCTCTTCGCCGTGGTGAAGTCGATCGGACCCTTCTTGGACGCGGGGGCCTTTGCCGGAGCCGGCTTGGCCTCGGATCCCGCCTTGCCCTTGCCGCCGGCCGACTTCGGCTCCGGAACCTTCTTGCCCGCGGGCGGGGCAGCCTTCGGAGCCTCCGGCTTGTCGCCGGCGCTCTTACCCGCCTTGGCGGCCGGAGCCGGCTTCGCGGGAACCTTCGACTCGGGCTTCGCGGGCACCTTTGCGGCTGGCTTCACGCTCGCCTTCGGATCAACGTTGGCGGCTGGCTTCGCGCTCGCCTTCGGATCCACTTTTTTCGCGGCTGGCTTCGCGGTCGACTTCGGGGCCGGCTTGATCGGCGACTTGGCCGTTGGCTTGAGAACTGGCTTTGAAACTGGCTTGGGGGCGGGCTTCGCGGCCGGCTTGGGAGCCGGCTTCGCGGCCACCTTGGCCTTCGGGGCATCCTTCGCCTTGCCCTTCGCAGGGGGCTTGGCGGGGGCCTTCGACTTGGAGTTGTTCTTCGAGGTAGCCAAGATCAGAGAATTGGGATCCCGACGAAATCCGCCGAGCGAGGGCGGGGCGGCGGGAAAGCCATCCAGAAGTCAGGGACACGATGCTCGGAACGGGGTCCGAGAACACAGCCTTCGTCCCGGGTGGGGCCGCGATAGTAGCCGCCGAATCCGGGAACGTCAAAGAAGAACGAAGCGTTCCCGTGGCCTGGAGTACCTCGCGTGATCCCCAATGACGCTTTCGTGGGCCCTTCTTACGCCATCGAGCGCCCAAATGCGCCGATCTTGCGGAACTTCTCGTACCGCTGACGGACCAGCATCTCGGGATTCACCCGCGAAAGCTCACGGATCCTGTCGACAATCCACCCCTGTACCCGGTCGGCGGTCGCCTTCGGATCGCGGTGGGCACCCCCGACCGGCTCGGGGATCAGGTCGTCCACCAGGCCGTTCGCGACATTCCGGCGAGCGGTGAGCGCCAACGACTCGGCCGCCCGGGTGTTGGTCTCCTCGTTGGCCTGCTTCCACAAGATCGCGGCGCATCCCTCCGGGCTGATCACCGAGTACCAGCTGTGCTCGAGCATCGCGACGCGATCGGCCACCGCGATGCCGAGGGCACCGCCTGAACCGCCCTCGCCGATCACGACGCTCACGATCGGGGTCTTGAGGCGGCTCATCTCGAAGAGGTTCTCGGCGATGGCCTGGGCCATCCCCCGCTCCTCGCTGCCGACGCCCGGATACGCGCCCGGGGTGTCGACGAGGGTCACGATCGGCACCCGGAACTTCTCGGCGAGCTTCATCTTGAGGATCGCCTTGCGATAGCCCTCAGGATGGGCGCACCCGAAGTGGCACGCGATCTTCTCGGCGGTCGTCTTGCCCTTCTGGTGACCCACAAGCATCACCTTGAGCGGGCCGATGCGGGCGAAACCGGTCAGGATGGCTGGGTCATCACCGAACCGCCGGTCGCCGTGCAGTTCGCAGAAGTCCCGGCACATCAACTGGATGTAGTCGGAGGTCTGGGGCCGATGCGGATGCCTGGCAACCCGGACGGTCTGCCACGGGGTGAGTCCGGCGTAGGTCTTGGCAAGAAGCGCTTGCCTCGTCTTCTCGAGGACCTCGATCTCGGAACGAAACTCCTCGGCCCCCGGCCGCTCGGCGAGGGCATCGATCTGCGACTCGAGTTCGAGGACCGGCGACTCGAAGTCGAGGCGGTAGGTCGCGCTGTACCCCTGACGGGCCATGGGGGCGGAAGTATACGGGCTGCCGATCGGCCGATTCAGCCGGGTGTCGCCAAGCACGGCAGGCCTGGGAAACTGGGCAAGCGTCAGGTCGACTCCAAAGGTCTCGGCTGGTCGATGAGGCGTCGCCATCGGGACCTCGGGGCGGAAATGTGCCGGTTTCTGGCAGATGCGGGGTTCGGTTCCGGTCGTGCAGCCACACACTGGAGGGCTCGCATGACCAATCCGATGGAACGTCCCCTCCTTGCCGTCGCGATCCTCGCCGGACTCTCGGCCTCCGCCCCGCTGGCCGCCGACACCTTCACGATCACCTCGGCCGCCGGCCGTTACGCCGACAGCGGCGGCCTTCGCGGACGGTCGGGCGTCTCGGTTCGCGTCTCGACCCTGACCTCGCCCCCATCCGGCTCGCTGTGGGCCACCCGCCCCGACGGGAGCTCGACCTGGGACGTGACCGCGGCGAACGAACTCGTCGAGTACGGGCCGGGCTGGGAGCTCGACGCCTCGACGGGCGCCTGGTCGCCCACCATCGCGTGGCCGAGCCGGGACGAGGTGGACGCGTGGGCCGGTGCGAACACCCTCGGCGTGTGGCAGATCGGCTTCGGCAAGCGGAGCCGACCGTTCGACACCACGCCGTGGTACGCGGCGCCGTCCGTCCGCACCTACCCCACCGTCGACGACGCCTCGTTCGACGCGTTCATCGACGCACGTGCCATCGGGATCGTGGGCACCATCACGGTCCGGATGGGCGCCTCGGTCGCGGGGTACGGCGCCGACTGGGCCCGTCTCGAGATCCGCAGCCACACCGAGGACTTCCTGGTCTCGAGCGAGATCACCTCGGGCCTCGAGCTGGTGGTGACGAACGCCGAGCCGATGCCCAGCGACGCGGTGATGATCCTGACCCTCGGCTTCCGCGACGAGACCGCGGTCGGCAAGGACACCCTCGTGACGGTGCTCGAGAGCTCGACCACCTACGGCGCCGCATACCGCACACCGCTCGCCCAGCTCCAGGCCGGCCAGTACAACGTCGGCCTCGACGGCGTCATCCAGTTCACGATGCCGAAACCGCGATCGCTCTTCCTCAACGCCGGCGGCGGCGCGGCGGGCGTCGCCGCGGTCGACAAGTGGATGGCGAAGAGCCCGGCCCCGTGCGTCCTCGGCCCGGGCGGGCGGCTGCACCTCGTCGATCGCCATCACCGCACGACCGCGATCTCGCTGCTGAGCCGCGATCCCGACCCGCAGCTCGCCGGGTTTCCCGACTGGATCTACACCACGATCATCGCCGACCTGAGCGACCTCTCGGGCCAGGCGTTCTGGGATCGAATGCTGCTCGGCGACACCGACGTCGGCGACCGCCGGCAGTACGTCTGGCTCTTCGACCGCGGCGTGCCGCAGGATCCGCTCTTGAACCCGCCGCCGCTGATCGCCGGCCTGACCGACGACGTGATGCGAAACCTCGCGGCGAACGTTCGCACCATCTGCGGCTTCGACGACCTCGAGGACGAGGACACCCCGGGCCCCGACTACGTCTTCTACTTCATCGAGTTCCACTGGGCGAACTACCTCCGCGACAAGGCCTTCCTCATCGGCAGCGAGGACCGCGGAGGCAACCCCGCGGCACCGATCCAGTCGGCCGACCAGACGGAACTCGTGCGGCTCGCCGCCGACCTCTGCCACCTGCCCGCGGCCATGACCCTGCCGGGCTGGATCTCGGCCTGCCCCGGCGACCTCGACTGCGACCGGATCGTCGGCTCGGGCGACCTCACCATGCTCCTGTCGCAATGGGGCGCCGAGATCCCCGAGTTCGGCGATCTCAACGGCGACTTCATCGTGAACGGCATCGACCTCGCCATCCAGATCGGCAACTGGGGCGCCTGCAGCGAGGGCTGAGCGGGCACGATCGGCGCGGATCGGGCATACTTCCGCCCGATGTCCGCCCCCTTCGCGGTGATCGGGTTCGGCAACATGGGCGCCGCCGTCGTGTCGGGCGCCCTGCGCAGCGGCGTCATCGCCGCCGACGACACCGTGGTCATCGAGCAGCATCCCGAGCGGCGGGCCGCGGCCGCGATGATGGGATGCGAGGTCTCCGAGGATCCGGGCGCCGCGGCCGGCGCCCGCCACGTGCTGCTGGCCGTGAAGCCGCAGTCGTTCCCCGAGGTCGCCCGCCGCCTCGCCCCCGCACCCGAACGATCGGTCTTCATCTCGGTGATGGCCGGGATCGCCGGAAGCAAGATCCTCGCGGCCCTCGGCCCGCCCGGCAGCTCCAACGCGGTGGTCCGGGCGATGCCGAACTCGCCGTGCAGAATCGGTCTCGGCATGACCGCGATCGCCCCGAGCGCCGGCTGCCGTCCCGGCGACGAGGCGTTCGCGTGCCGGCTGTTCGAGGCGGTCGGACGGACGGCGATCGTCGAGGAGGACCTGCTCGACGCGGTCACCGCGGTCAGCGGCTCGGGCCCGGCCTACCTCTTCATGCTCGCCGAGGCGTGGGAACGGGCCGCGGTCGACCTCGGCTTCGATCCCGACACCGCGCGGCTGCTCGTGACCCAGACCATCCTCGGCTCGTCGCGGCTGCTGGCCGAGCCCGAGGTCGACCCGAGGGCGCTCCGCGAGGCGGTCACGAGCAAGGGCGGCACGACGGCCGCCGCGATCGCCGTGCTCGAGCGGCGGGGCTTCGCCGACATCCTGCACGAGGCGATCCGCGCCGCCGAGACCCGCGGCCGCGAGCTCGGCGCGGGCTGACGCTCAGAAGTCGCGCCGGATGAACAGGACCATCGCCGCGCCGACCAGCGCCGCCTCGAAGAGGAGGCTGGTGCCGATGATCCACGCGATCGAGCGGCTGTCGTAGTCGGCCTCGATCCGTTCGGCGGTCGCCTGCGCGACGTCGCGCCGCTCGCGGCGGCGGTCGGGTTCGGCGTCGGGCGGGGGCGGCGGCGGCAGGCCGTCCCGCGGGCCCGCGAAGAAGACATCGGTCATGGTCGGCTCGTCCTCGCCGGTGAGGGCCCGGCCGACCAGGCCGATCGTCTCCTGGTTCTTGGGCAGCACCGTGATCACGTTCAGGAAGAGCCCGTGCCACTCGCGGGTGCTGGTCGCGGTCTCGCGCAGCTCGGTCGCCGACTTCCCGTCCGCCTCGACCTGCCCGCGGACCCGCTCGTACTCGTTCGAGTTCTCGCTGGTCTTGCCCTCGGCGGCGAGCTTCGCCAGGGCCGCCTCGCGGCGGGCGAGCCGTTCCTCGACGCGGGCCAGCTGCACCTCCTGGTCGGTCGCGATGCGGTTGAAGAGCCCCTCGCCCGACTGCACGAAGAAGAGGCAGAGCCAGAACAGCGCCGTGAAGATGAGGGCCGCGATCGACGACCTCGTGATCATCGCCATGAGCACGTTGAAGCCGTAGAGGTACGAGTAGAAGAGCGTGACGATGGGGATCGCGAGGAAGATCGACCAGTTCCACTCGCCGAGCCGCCAGCCGTAGGCGAGGAACGCCCCGAGGCAGAAGACCGAGACCTGGGGCAGCACGAACAGCAGCGCCCCGAGGTACTTCACGAGGAAGACCTTCGCCCGCCGGATCGGCTTCGACACCACGAGGTCGATCGCGCCGTCGGCGAGGAAGTCGGGGAAGATCGAGGTGGTCGAGACGAGGGCGAGGCCGGTGGCGATCCACGCGAGCCAGGTGGTCACGATGAAGTCGGAGAAGATGCCCCAGTAGAGCGCCTCGGCGAGCGGGGCCCCGAGGCGGAACCGCGGGTCCTCGATCTCGTAGGCGCCGAAGAGGATCGACACGCCCTGGTCGGTGAAGCCGATCGAGGCGTAGAGCACGACCACCAGCAGGTTGATCGCGAAGGTGATCCAGAAGAGCTTGCGAGACAGCAGCAGCCGCCAGCTGTCGTGCAGGAGGGCCAGCGTCTGCATCAGGCGTCCCTTCCCGTGACGGCGCCGGGCCCGCCGCCGCCGTCCTCGCGGACGGTGTCCATGAAGATGTCCTCGAGGCTCGAGCGGATCGGCCGCATCGCCTCGACGGCGAGGCCCGCGGACCGAAGCAGGTCGAGCACCGGCTGGGCCTCGTCGGGTCCGGCGCCGGGCAGCGTGAACGTCCACGGGGCGAGCGGCGCGGGCGGCGGCGGCGGCTCGGCCAAGAGGGCCGCGAGCCGGTTGCGGAGGGCGTCGTCCGGCGCGCCCCGTACCGTGAACTCGTAGCGGCGGTCGCCGCGCGACAGCTCGCCGATCGTGCCCTGCCGCACCACGCGGCCCTTGTTCATGATCGCCACGCGGTCGCAGATGCCCTCGACCTCGGCGAGGATGTGCGTGTTGAGCAGCACGGTCTTCCCGCGG
>JBEIUL010000522.1:0-1888 GCA_040374395.1 Phycisphaeraceae bacterium | reverse complement strand
CGCGTAGATCACGCTCGTCCCGACCAGGAGCAGCCCGATCACGAGCATCGCGACCACCCGCCAGATCGTGGCGGCGTTCCGCATGTCGAGAAGCAAGACCTTGACGGCGACCAGCCCGAGGGCCGTCAGGCCGATCCAGCGCAGGGCCGCGCGGTTTCCGCGGAAGCCCAGCACGACGAGCCCGAGGGCGAGGATCGCCCACCAGGTGCTCTGGCTGTACTCCTGCAGGCCGCGGCTGCCGCCGAGCGGGCCGTGCGCGGGATCGAACAGCCGCCAGAAGGCGAGGCTCGTGACCGTCGCGAACGTCGCGACCAGCAGCAGGCCGAGGGCGTCGCCCCACCGCTCGCGGTCGTCGCCGGTCAGCGAGCCGCGGGCGGCGACGAGCGAGGCGATGATCGCGAGGCCCGCGAGGTTCTGCCCGTTCCAGAGCCACGGGCGTGAACCGAGCGCCGAGTCGACCAGGGCATCGCCGAGGACGGTTCCCGCGGTCAGGAACGCTACCGTCGCAAGCAGCAGCCCCACGAGGCCGGTGCGGGCGACGAGCGGAAGTCCGGCCCGCGCCGCCACGCTGGCCGCGATCGCGCTCGCCACCGCGATGCCGCCGCAGGCGAGGGCGGTCGCGATCGGCTCATCGCGCTCGAGGCCGTGCCAGGCGTCGAGCCACAGGCAGGTCGCGAGGGCCGCGAGCCCGAAGCCGAGCCCGGCCGAGAAGGTCATCTCGCCCCACGGCTCGCGACGGAAGCGGCCGCCGAGGAAGGCGAAGGCGGTGACGGTGACGCCGGCGAGGAGGAGCGTCCCGTCGGCGCGGCCGGCTTGGGTGCCCGGGACCTGCAGGATGAGCACGAACCAGAGGAGCGCCGCGAACAGGCACCATCCGAGCCCGATCGCCTTCACGAGGATCGGCGTCTTCCCGCCGAGCGTCGCCGCGACCGGCACCGCGAGCAGGCCCGCGACCGTCGCGTAGCCGCCGAGCAGCAGGAACGAGAGCTCGGTCCAGAGGAGCGCCGCCGCCGAGGCGAGGAGGCTCGGCACGATCGGGGGCCTGGCGGGATCCGCGGCCGCGGTCCACGCGCGGGCCGCGAACAGGAGCGCGAACGCCACCGCGATCGCCGACCACCAGGCGCCGGAGAGGTCGATCGACCACGCCTCGCCCCACGAGGATTTCCACGTCGTGCCGCCGCTCAGCCCGAAGAACGCCGCGGCGACCGCGGCGGCGGACAGCGTGAGCACGCCGGCCGTCGCGATCGACCGGGGGCCGCGCCGCACCCCGAAGGTCACGCCGACGAGTCCCATCACGCCCCACGTGAAGGCAAGCGCCCCGCCCTGCAGCGAGAAGCCCGCCTGCGCCGCCGCGAGCCCCGCCGCCGCGAACGCGAGCGTCCGGCCATGCGCGACGATCGATCGCCCGATGCGGGCGGAATCCGGATCGTCCGACCCGTCGACCGCCGTCGACCGCCCCAGCCCCCCGAATTGCCACGCCCCGGCCGCGGCGAGACCCGCGAGAAGCGCCGGCAGCCACTCGAGCGCCGTCCCCGTGTGCATCCCGCGGGCGGCGAGCGTGAGCGTGACGCTGGTCGCGCCGAGCGTGACCGTCGCGTTGAGCCCGTTCGACCGGCCCCGCAGCGCCGCGACCGTGCACTCGGCGACGGTCATCGCCCACCAGAGGGCGAGGAAGGCGAAGACGAGCTCGAGGTTCGCGACGCGGACGCTCCACATGAGCGCGAGCATCGCGTGCGGAATCTCGAGCAGCCGCAGCCAGCGGAACCTGGCCGGTCCGGCGATCGAGAGCCCGAGCGCCGCCGCGAGCAGCAGCGACAGGTACGTCGCGACGATCGCCTCGCGGCCGTCGAACGGCGAGGTCAGGGCGACCGCGAGGTAGCCGCCGAGG
>JBEIUL010000329.1:0-3553 GCA_040374395.1 Phycisphaeraceae bacterium | reverse complement strand
TTTCCTCGATTGAAGGTTTGCCCAGCGACCCGGCGTGAGCCGGGCCGGTCTTCATCCGGTTGAGCTCCGGATGCGGCAGGTTGGCTGACCTGCCGAATTTTGCAGACATCACTTGCTGTCCTCGGGCCGAAGCCCTCGGACACGTTCTGGTCTCTCGAATGGACCAGTTCTGGCATCACGGAGGATGTCCGCGATCGCTGCTGTGACAGCGATCGGGGTTTCCCTTCCGCACGACCGTCGTGAACGATCGGGCGGTCGGGCACATCCTCGCGGCGTTCCCAACTGCTTACTTGTCAAGGAACACGACCCGATCTCTCGGGCTCCCCTGTGAGGCCGACTTGCGGTAACTCACGAGGGATCGCGGATAGTACCGGCGGCCAAGAGCCTGTCAAGGCGTTGGGGCGTCGAGGCGTGGAATTTTCAGTTGAAGGGACAGACTCGCCTCAGATTGGGGACAACCTGTTGGTCATTCCCGCAGCCAAGGGCGAATCGTCCGCAGCGACTGCACATTATTCGGTCATTGGCCAAGAATCAAGACCTTCCTGTCGTTCCCGCCGACCGCCCTGGACCTCGCGTTCTGCGATGGCGACAACCGCGACTCTGATCTCGATGCCAGGAAGGCACTCCTTGAGGAGCCGGGAGGCCTGTCGAACCGTCGACCCGGTCGAGCGAACGTCGTCGACGAGGGCCAAGCGGGCGAGGCCCCGAGCACGACTTTCCGCGGCGGGATGAAGGCGAAAGGGCGATCTCCGTCGAAGCCGCTCGGTCCGCGACCGACCGACCTGGGTTCGGTCGCCGCCATGGACGAGCAGCCGCACGAGCGGGACCTGAAACGCTCGTGCCACGCGTGCGGCAAGCGTCGACGAGTGATCGATGCCGCGCCAGACCCGCCGCAGCGCGGGCATCGGCACGGGCACCACGGCGTCGATGGACGAGGGTCCCCACGCGGCCAGGCACTGCTCGCCGAGACGGTCTCCGAGGAGTTCGGCCATGGAATGCCATCGACGCCGCTTGATCCGCAGCAGCCATCCGTCGAGCGGTTCGCGATACGCACCGAGCCGCACCACCGCGTCAAATGGCAACCGCTGCCCACGGCACTCGGGACACCCCCGCGATGACCGGCTCGTCGCCGGCCGGCCCGATCCGCACCGTGGGCACCACGAGCCGGGAGGATCGGAACTCCAGCCGGATGCGTCGAGCTCTTCGGCGGGCGGGGGAAGCTCGTACCCGAGCAACGCGTGCTCGAGCGACCGAAACCCGCGAGACAACGCGCGGGCGAGGTGTTGGAACGTCGGCGAGATCACTCCCACGGAGATAGCACGCCCTGACGCGGGAACGGAATGGCTCGACAAATTTCCGGCCTGCCGACGCCCTTCCGCTCAGCGGCCCGCCATCTTCCGCAGCACGGCGTTGAGGATGCCGCCGTTGCGGTAGTAGCCGACCTCGACCGGGGTATCGACGCGGCAGACGGTGTCGAAGGCGAGGCTCGACCCGTCGGGCCGCGTGGCCTTGACCTGGATCGACTGCCGGGGCTCGAGGTTCGCGGGTACCGCGATCTCGAACGTCTCGTCGCCGTTCAGGCCGACGCTCGAGGCGTTCTGCCCGTCGCGGAAGACGAGGGGCAGGACGCCCATGCCCACGAGGTTCGAGCGGTGGATCCTCTCGAAACTCTCGGCGATGACCGCCTTCACGCCGAGCAGGAACGTGCCCTTCGCCGCCCAGTCGCGGGACGAGCCCATGCCGTAGTCCTTGCCCGCGACGACCACGAGCGGGATGCCCTTGGCCTTGTAGTTCAGCGACGCGTCGTAGATCGGCTTGACCTGCCCGTCGGTGAAGTCGGTGGTGAGGCCGCCGGTGGTGCCGGGGGCGAGCTTGTTCTTGATCCGCACGTTCGCGAAGGTGCCGCGGGTCATGACGCGGTCGTTGCCTCGCCGCGAGCCGTACGAGTTGAACATCGAGACCGGCACGCCGTGCTCGATGAGGTACTTGCCCGCGGGCGAGTCCTTCTTGATGTCGCCGGCCGGTGAGATGTGGTCGGTGGTGACCGAGTCGCCGAGGAGGGCGAGGCAGCGGGCCCCGCGGATCGGCTGGATCGAGCCGGTCTCGAGCGTCATCTCGGCGAAGAACGGCGGCTCCTGGATGTAGGTCGAGTCGCCGCTCCATGCGTACATCTCGCCGCCGGTGACGGGGATCGCCTGCCACTCGCGCGAGCCGGTGTCGACGTTGCCGTACTCCTCGACGAACTGCTCGCGGGTGACGTTCGCGGCCGTCTCCCGCTGGATCTCGGCCTCGGTCGGCCAGATGTCCTTGAGGTAGACGTCGCGGCCGTCCTTGCCGCGGCCGAGCGGCTGCGTGGCAAGGTCGATGTCGACGGTGCCGGCGATCGCGTAGGCGACCACGAGGGGCGGGCTGGCGAGGAAATTGGCCTTCACGTCGGCGTGGATCCGGCCCTCGAAGTTGCGGTTCCCCGAGAGGACGCTGGCGACGGCGAGGTCGCCCTCCTTGATGCCCGCGACGATCGCGTCGGAGAGCGGGCCCGAGTTGCCGATGCAGGTCGTGCAGCCGTAGCCGACCACGTAGAAGCCGAGCTGCTCGAGCGGCTCGAGGAGGTTCGCCTTCTTCAGGTAGTCGGTGACGACCTTCGAGCCCGGGGCGAGCGAGGTCTTGACCCACGGCTTCCGCTCGAGGCCGAGGGCGCGGGCCTTCCTCGCGAGCAGGCCGGCGCCGATCATGACGCTCGGGTTGCTGGTGTTCGTGCAGCTCGTGATCGCGGCGATGACCACGCTGCCGTTCGTGAGCTCGAACGATCCCTGCTCGGGATCCCGCACCTTCACCGCCTCGGCGACCGCGGTGCCGCCCGACGGGGCAGGCTTGCCGAAGACCTTCGAGAGGTCGCGGTTCCAGTTGGCCTTCATGTCCTTCAGCAGCACGAGGTCCTGCGGCCGCGACGGGCCGGCCAGCGCCGGCTGGATCGAGCCGAGATCGAGGTCGATCACCGCGGTGTAGCGGATGTCGGCGCGGTCGTCGCGCCACAGCAGGTTCGCCTTGCTGTACGCCTCGACGGTCTTCACCAGGCCCTCGCTGCGGCCCGAGAGCCGCAGGTAGGCGAGGGTCTGCTCGTCGACCGGGAAGAAGCCCATGGTCGCCCCGTACTCGGGGGCCATGTTCGCGATCGTCGCGCGGTTCGCGAGGGTCATCGACGCGAGGCCCGGGCCGAAGAACTCGACGAACTTGTTGACCACGCCGAACTTCCGCAGGACCTCGGTGACCTTCAGCACGAGGTCGGTCGCGGTGGTGCCCTCGGGCAGCGAGCCCGACACGCGGACGCCGACCACCTCGGGGATGAGCATGTAGATCGGCTGGCCGAGCATGACCGCCTCGGCCTCGATCCCGCCCACGCCCCAGCCGACGACCCCGATGCCGTTGATCATCGTCGTGTGGCTGTCGGTGCCCACCAGCGTGTCGGCGTAATAGACCTTGTCAGCCCGCTTGTGCACGCCACGCGCGAGATACTCCAGATTGACCTGATGCACGATGCCAAAGCCCGGGGGCA
>JBEIUL010000068.1:0-8697 GCA_040374395.1 Phycisphaeraceae bacterium | reverse complement strand
CGGCGCGGAGCCCGCTGCTGCTCTACGTCCTGCCCGCCGCCTCCGCGCTCCGTCCGCGCCTTGCTCGCGCTCTATCCGCCGCCGCTAACCGCCTCGCCCCGCGCCGCCCCCCCGCGCCCCCCCGCGCCCCCCCCCCCCCCCCCCCCCCCCGGCCGGTGTCGAGGGAGGGCGTCAGCAACCCCTCGATGCCACGGAAGAGGATGGCGAGGGCCGCGATCGAGACCATGCCGCCCTCGAACGCGGCGCTGAGGAACTCGATGCGCCCGTGCCCGTAGGGATGCGACTCGTCGGCGGGTCGCGCCGCCCACACGAGGCTCCCGAGGGCGATGCCTCCGGCGACGACGTTGACCACGCTCTCGACCGCGTCCGACCAGAGCGCCGTCGATCGCGTGAACCACCACGCCGCGGCCTTGACTCCGAGCAGGACGATCGCGAGCGCGAGGCTCCATGCGGCCACGCGGAGCTCGCGTCGACGGGAGAGCGGATCGGCGGCCGGGAGGGCGGCGGTCACGCGGGGTTTGTACCGCGGGCCCGAGCGGTCGGGAAAGGGCGCGAGAAATTTGGCGGCGTTTCCCGGGAGGCCCGCGGCGGCGCGGTAGGCTCGCCGCGTCGCGCGAGGGTGCGCGGGAAAGGACCTCGACATGGTGGCGTTCCTGGGGGGCAAGGAGTCCGGCTTCGGGCCGGGTGGCGATCGCATGGATTTCACGTCGGGCCGCGGAGGCCGCTGGCCGAGGGTCGTGGCGTGCGGGCTCGCGGCGCTCGGCGTCGCGGCGTGCGGAGGGTGCGGGTGCGAGACCGACTTTCGGCTGCTCCAAGGCGAGGTCGAGTCGTGCTTCGAGGCGGAGTGGCGGTGCTGCCAGCGGATCACCGAGCAGGATCCGGCGTCGGGAACGGAGTGCTTCGACGAGCTGAGGCAGCGGCGACGGCGGCTGTCGGAGATGCTCTTCGAGTGGCTCGAGGCCTGTCGGGATTCCGAGCACGACGTGGCGCGCGATCTCGGGCGGGCGATCCGTGGCGTGCTGCTGGCCGGCCCGTGCGAGGGCGGCCCGGTGCGGACGCTGGCCGACGGCCGGACGGTGACCGCGGGGCTGCCGTTCGGCGAGACCGACGCGATCTCGATCCGCTGGGAACTCGCGCCGGCGCTGCGCGATGGCCGCCGCGAGGCGACGCTGTCGGGGCGAGCCGTGGCGGTCCGGATCGGCGGTCGCGAGCTCCAGGCGTTCGCGAGCGGGCGGCTCGCGATCCGGGTCGATCGCGCGGCATCGGCGGGCCCGTCGATCGAGGCGTTCGAGCTCGATCTCGCGGCCTCGATCGCGCCGGACGGGGGTCCCGAACGGCCGCGGGCGAGGCTTCGACTGGCGCGTGACGGGCGGTTTCCCGCGAGGTCGTTCGTTCGCGACGGTGTCGAGCGCCTCGGATTCCTCGTCGAGGTCTCCGGTGGCCGCGATCCGTGGCCGCTTCCCCCGCGCATCTGGATGGAGTGGCCGGTCTCGCGGGCCGGCGGCGCGATCACCGTCGGCGAGGTCGCGATGCCGATGTGGGAGCTGATGCCGCCCGATCCCGGCATCGCCGACTGGAACGGCGACGGTCGCGTCGATGCCGTCGACCTTGCCGAGTTCCTCGTCACGCCTCCGCATCGCCGGGATCTCGATCTCGACGGCGAGGACACGCCGAAGGATCTCGATCGCTTCCTCGAGTCATGGTCGGTTCGATGCGAGCGAACGTCCCGATGAGTCCCGCATGGTCAGGAGGGCGGACCGAACCGCCGGGTCGTCTCGACGGGACCGGCCGCGAACGGCAGCCAGCCTCCCGCGAGCCATGCCCCGTGGTGATCGAGGAAGTGGCCGTCGAGCGGATCCCCGGATTGTCCGAGCGGCATCGCGAAGAGTCCCTCGGGCTCATGACCTGGCGCGACGGTCATGCGCTGGCTCGCCCCGAAACCCGGGGTGGCGACGCGCACCGCGAGCGCATGCCCCGGCTGCGGGTCGGTCGGAACGGCCATCCGCATCTTGATCAGCGGATTCGCCGAGAGGGGGTGGGCGATGGCCAGCCGATTGGTCTCGCCCCAGGGCCGGAGCGAGCCTCCGGTCCGCGGATCGCGGGTGGCGGCGACGAGGCGATCGCGAAGGAAGGCGTCCCACTCGGTCGCAGGGGGCGGGAGCCAATGGGCGGGCCTCGACTCGGCGAGTCGGAGCGCGGTGAGGTCTGGGAGCGGCAGGTTCTTGAGCGTCGGATAGCCCGCCGCGGCGAGACCGTCGCGCAGCGACCTGGCGCACGCCCGACGGAAGAGCTCGAGCAGCTCGACGACCTCGGCGTCGGGGGCTGCGTGGCCGTCCCAGCGGCGGAGTGGCTCGCGGAGCGAGGCGAGCAGACGAAACTCGTCGCTGGCGGGGTCGGAGTCTGCGGCGGCATCGATCGTGCGAAGCGCGACGCGACGCCAGCGATCGAGCCGCGGCACGAGCGTGTCGAGCTGGATGTCGGCGACCGAAGGCTCGTCCCAGCGGGCGGTCGCATCGGGCGGACCGGCCGTGATGCGATCCCGGATCCGCACCGCCCGATCGGTCGCGGGCCAGAGGTTGCCCATCGAGGCGACGCTCGCGCCTGGCAGCGGTCGCTGGTTCGCGCTGACGAGGAAGCCCTCGGGCGGATCGACCACGCGCGGTCGGTCGGCGGTCGCCACCACGCCGTCCCAGCGGCAACGGCCGTCCGTCCACGAGCGGGGAACCAGACCGTCGAAACCTCGCCGCACCGGCAGGCGGCCCGAGACAGTCCAGCCGATCCGGCCGTCGCGGCCTGCGACGAGGATGTTCTGCGGCGGGCCGCCCGAGCTCGCGGCGGCGTCGAGCGCCTCGTCGACGGTACGTGCGGTCGAGAGCCCGAGCAGTCCGAGGTCGAGGCCGCCCTCGTCCGCGACCGACCAGCGGAGGGCGAGGGGGCGTCCCGCGGCATCCGCACCGACGACGGGTCCCCAGCGAGTCGTGCGGACCTCGAGCGACTCGGCCTTGCCGCCGCGCACGGCGATCGACTCGAGGCGCGAGCCGAAGGGCTCGCTTCCGTCGGGCACGAGGTACCGCGTGGGATCGGCCGGATCGACTTCGATGATCACGTGGTCGAGGAAGTCGCCATGGAGATTCGTGAACGTCCACGCCACCTGCCCGTTCGAGCCGGCGATGATCCCGGGTACGCCCGGCAGCGAGAAGCCGATCAGCCGGGTGCCGGGCCACGCGAGTTCGATCCGGTACCAGACACCGGGAATCGAGAGGGCCAGGTGCATGTCGCCGGCCAGGATCGCGGAGCCGTGGCGGGTCAGCCGACCCGAGATCGCGAAGGCGTTCGAGCCGGGTTTGGTGTCCTTCGCGTCCGGACCCGGAGGGACTTCGTGAGGCGTCTCGCGGTCGGATCGACGCAGGTCGATGGTCTCGGGGCCGGGAATCGGCGCCGACTCCCCATCGGGACCGGCCGGTCCGGCGACCGGCGCCTCGCTTCCTCCCGAGCCGAGGAGGAACGCGTGGGCCCCCTCAGGCAGCTCGGCGAGCGCCGGTCCGAGGCGGGTCTCGAGAAGCGAGTCCTCGTTCAGCCGCCACGCGAGCGACAGGATCACGAGCAGGGTGTCTTCCGGCCTCCACGGGGACGCCCCGAAGGCGAAGGCCGCGTGCTCGGCCGGCGGCTTTCCGCGGGCGACGAGGCCGGCATTCACCCCCGATGCATACGCCTCGAGGATCGAACGCGATCGTTCGGGAAGCGCCGCGAACGACCGCTCGGCGACACCGCGGAGCCCGAGCGTTCGTCGCTCTCGATCGGCCGGCACGGCAGCCGCGCCGACCCACTCGGCGAGCTCGCCCGCGGCGGCGCGGCGGAAGAGGTCCATCGCGCCGAACCGGTCGCGGGCGTGGTACCAGCCTTCGACGCGATAGGCGTCGAGTTCGCTTCCGGCCGCGATCGACGGGATCCCGAGGGCATCGATCGTGGTCCCGGCCTCGGTCGAGAGGCCAGCGATCGGCGTCGGGATGTCGTCGCGACCGGCCCGTCCGGCGATCGCGAGCGTGGACGTGCCGATCGCCGAGAGCGCGACCGAGAGGGCCGCGACCGACCGTGTCACCTGGCCACCCGCAGCAGGAACTCGGGCGAATCGGGAAGCCCATCCGCGAACGTCCCGAGCTTGCGGCCGCTGGTGAGGTCGAATCGGTCGATCCGCTTCGCCGAGCGGCTTCCCACAAGCAGCGAGTTCCCGTCGACGGCGATCACCGAAGGCGCCTTCACGCCTTCCCTCGCGCAGTCGAGCAGTTGCCGCACCGCGCCGGAGCCGAGATCGACCCGCCAGACGACCTCTCGCTCGTTGTCGCCGACCAGCAGCGCCCCATCCGGCGCGAACGCGAGCTGGATCGGGCCCTTCGCCCCGTGCTCGGGACCCAGCACGACCGCCATCCGCTCGCCGCTCGTCGGGTCGAATCGCGAGACCGAGCTTCGCTTCTTGTCGGCGACCAGCACCGAACCGTCGGGTGCGACGATCACGCCGCGGACTTCCTTGAGGCCGTCCCTCGCCTGCGCGTCGCTCGCGACGAACGTACCGGGCGCCAGTCCCTTGACCTTTGCGAGGGCTGGCGGGATCGGCAACGGCGTGCCGGCATCCTTCCCGTCGAGGCCGGCGTATCGCGTGACGGTGTTCGAGTCCTGGTTCGACAGGTAGATCGTGCCGTCGGCCGCGATCGCGATCTGGTAGGGATGCACGAGCGCCGGGTTCGCGGCCCCGCCTCGGATCGGCACGCCGGCGAACGGCCTCGGGATCGAGCCGTCTCCGAAGCCGAACCGGGCGACGAACGTCCGGTCCTTGAACGCGTTGACCACGAGCAGTCCGCCGTCCGGGAGGGACGCCAGACCGCGGAGATCCTTGAGCGGACCGCCCTCGGATTCGGGCACCGCGGCGACCGCGGGCCCGAGCGACCGCCCATCGGCGTCGAGGGCGAGCACCGTGTTCCCGCCCTCCTCGCCGTGCATCGTGAGGAACCACGCGGCGGTCGCGGTCGTCCCGTCGGACTCGCGATCCTTGCGGTGGTGCTTGTCATGGTCCTTGGCGTCCTGCAGCGCCGCGGCGGCGAACGGCACGAGGCCGGCGAGCGCCAGCGGAAGCGCAAGGAACCCGGCTCGGACGATCGTCGTGGTGGGCATGCCCGTCAAGGTACCGCGGACCGCAGCCGCTCAGGCGTTCCGCTCGCGGGTCGCGGACTCGCCCGAACCCCGGCTGTCCCGGCTGCCCCGGCCGCCCCGCTCGATTGCCGCCCGGTCGACCGCGACGCCGTGGTGCTCGTAGAAACTCGCGGTCTGCTCGCCCATGTAGTGGGTCAGGACCCGCTGGTCGACCAGGGCCAGGGCGACGAGATTGCAGATGTCGACGCAGTTCTGGAACGAGCGGTCGACGTGCGCGGCGAGGCCGGTCCCGCCGAGCTTCATGTACTGGGTGAGCAGCACCGGCACGCCGCGTCGGTCGCGCTCCATCGTCCGCACGAGCTCGTCGAGGTCGTCCGGGGTGGTCGCGGGATCGGCCAGGAACTCGCGCTCGACCGATCCGAGCGGCGGCAGCTTCGGCAGCACGCGGCCGCGCATGAGCCCCTTCAGGTCGGGGCGGTTCGGCCGCGAGAGCGCGAAGTGGACCATGTACGAGGTCGCGAGCGGGCGGAAGTCGCTCGCGATCGAGACGGGTCCGAAGAGGCAGCGATAGCGGGGGTGCCGGGCGGCGTAGCGGCCGATGCCGCGCCAGAGAAGAAGCAGCGGGACGTGCTGCCGCTGGTACTCGCTCCGCACGAACGAGCGGCCGAGCTCGAGGGCCGGGCCCATGCGGGCGAAGAACTCCTCGTCGAACCTGAAGAGCGTGTGCGTGTAGAGCCCCGACGGGCCCTCGCGCTTGAGGATCTCGTCGGTCGGCCCGAGGCGGTAGGCGCCGACCAGCTCGCTTCTCGCCCCGTTCCAGACGAAGAGCTGAAGGTAGTTCTGGTCGTAGCGGTCGAGGTCGATCGAGTGCCCGGTGCCCTCGCCGATCTCGCGGAAGGTGATCTCGCGAAGCCGCCCGATCTCGCCGAGGAGCGACGGGATCTCGCTCGCGTGGGTGATGCAGACCCGGAAGTCGCCGGTCTTGAAGAGCACCTGGTCGGCCGGCAGCAGGTCGACCTCGCGCTCGAGCAGTGCTCCGCCCGAGATCGTCCGCAGGGGCCGAAGCGTTGCGGGATCGATCGGCGGGGCGGTGCTCGGCGCCGCCCGCAGGGACTCGACGCCCATCCGCACCCGACGCAAGGCCCGCGAGGGCTCGCCCCAGCGCTTCCACTTCGAGGGCGGGATCGGGCTGCCCACCTCGATCCGGATCACGCGTTCACGCGGGTTCAGGTACTCGCGGACGAGGAGGCTCGTCCTCAGCAGGGGATGCACGAGGCCCGCGAGCTGGAAGAGGTTCGAGTTGCGTCCGAGGAAGCGGACCGGCACGATCGTCGCGTCCGACTGCCGCGCGAGCCGCATCGCCTGCTCGTCCCACGGGCCGTCCTCGACGACCCGCTCGCCGCGGGCGAGCCGCGAGATCTCGCCGGCCGGAAACACCGCGACGGCGTGGCCGGCCCGGATCCAGTCGACGGCCTGCCGCATCGCGGGAAGGTTGCGGCGGGTCGCGGCGCTCGATCCGAACGGGTCGACGAAGAAGCACCGGCGGGCGGCGGCGGGAATGCCGCGCAGGGCCTCGTTGGCGAAGAACTTCTCGTCGGTGCGGACCTGCTCGATCGCCCATGCGAGGCTGGTCGCGTCGAGAATCCCGAACGGGTGGTTCGCGACGATCACGAGCGGACCGGTCGCGGGGATCCGGGCGAGCTCGGCCCGATCGACCTCGACCCGCACGCCCGAGTTCGCGAGGACCTTCGCGAGAAGCTCGATCGAGCCCGGGTCGACGCCCTTCGCGACCGCGGCGTGCTCGGCGATCGCCCGGTCGATGCCGGTGACCCAGGTGACGACCGAGACGAGCTTCGAGAGGAGCGGTCCACCGAAGCGGGGCGGGACGAACCGGACGGAGTCGTCGAACGGCTCGCCGACCGGGGCCGCGGCACGTTCGATCGGTTCGGTCGGGCCGCGGGGATTCATGAACGGTCGATCCTACCGGGACCGGTCGGGATGGCAACCGACAGTTCCGGATTCCGTTCGGTTCGTCGCGGCCGGCCGTGAAACTGGCGGATCCGGTCCCGATCACGGCCGCCCGGACCCATCCGGTCCGCGGGCCGATCGGCCGAATTCGCCCGCGTCCGGCGGCCGATATCCTCGGGCCGTGCCGAGCGTCTCCGTCGTCGTGACGACCTACCAGTGGCCCGGGGCCGTCCGGGCGGTCCTCGCGGGCCTCGCGGCCCAGTCCGACCGCGACTTCGAGACGGTGGTTGCCGACGACGGCTCGGGCCTGGAGACCGCCGAGGCGATCCGGGCGGCCGCCACGAGCCTTCCGGGCGGCCTCGTCCACGTCTGGCATCCCGACCATGGCTTCCGAGCGGGACCGATCCGAAACCGCGGCGTCGCGGCTGCCCGCGGCGAGTACCTCGTGTTCCTCGACGGCGACTCGATCCCGCGATCCGGGTTCGTCGCGACGCACCGGGCGGCGGCCCGGCCGGGCTGGGCGATCCGGGGCCGGAGGGCGCTCCTGTCGGCCCGGCTGACCGCGCGGGTCTTGGCCGGCGAGGTCGACCCGGCGGCGGCGGGCACCCGAGAGCTCCTCCGCTGGCGACGCGACGGCGACCTGAATCGAGTGCTTCCGTTTCTCGTCTCGCGGCCGTCGCTCCGCACGGCGCTCGGTCTCGGCCTCCACTGGAAGCACGCCCGTACCGTCAACTTCGCGGCGTGGCGACGCGACCTCGAACGCGTGAACGGTTTCGACGAGCGTTTCACCGGCTGGGGCTTCGAGGATTCCGACCTCGCGATCCGCCTCGGCCGGGCCGGAGTGCGGCTGGGGGCGTTGCCGGGAGCGGGCACGGTGCTCCACCTGCACCATCGCGAGTCCGACCGCGCGTTCGCCGGCGAGAACCGCGCCCGGCTCCGTGAAATCGAGCGGGCGGCGTCGTTCCGGGCCAAGCTCGGCCTCGACCGGGACGATCCCGAGGTCCGGGTCGAGCGCCTTTCCTGAGCGGCGGGTATCGTCCTCGCCCATGAGCCATCCCGATCGGAAGCCGAAGTCGATGACCCTCGGCCACCAGTTCCGGCTGCTTCTCCTGAATCTCGTCCTGTACGTGACGATCGCCGCCTTCGCGGTGCTCGTGACCGGTTCCTACGACCAGATGTCGCCGGGCCACTGGGCGATGATGACGATTCTCGTCGTCGGAGCCGCGGTGGTCGGCGTCGTGTCGACCGCCGCGCACGTCAAGAAGGGCACCTGGACCAGCGTCGATGACATGGCGGAGCGGTTCTGACGTGAAGGTCGGAATCGATAGGCGAGGTGCGATCGCGACCCTCGCGGCCCTCGGCCTCGCGGGGCTCTCGTTCGCCGACGGCGAGCCGCCGGCCGCCCCGGCCCCGTGGCCGATCTCGCTCGCCCAGTGGTCGCTCCATCGCCAGTTGCGGGCCGGCACGATCGACGCCCTCGATTTCCCGGCGATCGCCCGGCAGCGCTTCGGGCTCGCCGCGGTCGAGCACGTGAACCAGTTCTACTCGCCGCGGATGTCCGGTCGCACGATGCCCGCTGATTGG
>JBEIUL010000299.1:0-3824 GCA_040374395.1 Phycisphaeraceae bacterium | reverse complement strand
GGCCCTCGCCCTCGACCCGCAGATCCTCTTCTACGACGAGCCGTCGGCCGGCCTCGACCCGGTGACCAGCGCCGAGATCGACCAGCTCATCCTTGACCTGACGCGAAAGCTCGGCGTGACCAGCGTCGTGGTGACCCACGAGATGGACAGCGCGTTCACCATCGCCGACCGGATGATCATGCTCGACCGCGGTCGCGTCCTCCGGGTGGGCGCCCGCGACGAGTTCGACCGGCTCCGCAAGCTCGACGACGGCGCCGCGGCGTTCCTGCCCGAGAGCGACCGGATCATCCGGCAGTTCCTCCGCGGCGACGCGAAGGGCCCGATCACCGAGCGGCGGTCGAAGGACAATTACGCCGAGGACCTCCTGGGCGGTCACCTGCCGACGGTGTCGGCGGTGCCCCCGGTCAGCCCGAGCCGCTGAGCCCGATCCCGGACCCGGTCAGGGCGGGCAGGAGCCCCACGCCCCGAGGATCACCGCGAGGTCGCCCGCGTCGGTCGTCCCGTTGCCGTCGAGGTCGCCGCCGCTGCCGGCCCACGACCCGAGGACCTGCGCGAGGTCGGTCGCGTCGACGACCCGGTCGCCGTTGCGGTCGGCCGGACACGGCGTCTGCGCCGGGGCGCACGAGATCGTGAGGGTCCCGGTGCCCGACTGCGACACGCCGCCGATCCGGATGTAGAGCGGCAGCCCGCTCGTCGCCGGCACGGTGAGCGACGAGGTGCCCGTCACGCACCCGGCGCCATCGTCGTTGCACGACGTCGGGTTCACGCCGACGAACGGGCAGCTTCCGGTATAGACCGCGAGGCGGGTGTCGAACGTCGCCGCCCCGCACGTCGACACGCTCACCGTGCCGGTGCAACCGGGCACGTACAGGAACCACACGTCGTTCACGAGGCTGGTGCCGTTCGCCTCGTTGCACGATGCGGGCAGGACGGGCAGGCTGGTCGTCGCCCCCGCCGTGGTGAAGGCGTTCGGGCCGGCGGTGGCCACCGTCGCGGTCACGCACTCGTCGTTCGCCGGCGGCAGAACCGTCGGGGCCCCGACGTAGACGTCGTCGATGAACCAGTTGTCGTTCGTCTCGTTCCCCTCGGTGCGGAACCTCACGCGGAAGCCGTCGTGCCGCCCGTTCGTGGGGATGGAATGCACGTACTCCGCGAACGCCGCCTGGGCGGCGCCGTCCGAGGTGATGGTGTTGATGATCACCCAGTCACCGAGGCCGCTCGTGCCGACCGCGGCCCAGTAGTCGACATAGAGCTTCTCGCCCGACTCGACGCCGATCTGGCGGACCTTGTACTTGAGTTCGGCCGACGGCAAGGCCGCCAGCTTGATCGAGTTCGAGCGGAGCTCCTCGAAGTCGTACAGGCCCGAGCCGGCCGAGTTCAGGTTGACCGACCGGGGCGAGCTCGCGAAGGCGGCGGTGGTGGTCACCGCGCCGTCGTTGTAGTTCCAGTTCGTGGAGGTGATGGTCGTGTTGGGGAACGCATCGTTGAAGGGCGGGTTGAGCGGCAGCGGCGATAGATCGTCGCAGCTCACCGAGTTGCGGCCGGAGGTGATGGTGGTGATCTCGCTCGGTCCGAACTTGAGGTTCGCGCCGGTGATGCCGTTGCAGCTGTTCACCGAGCTGCACATGATGTTGCAGGGGTTGTTGCCGTCGCAGTGAGGGGCGCCCCAGTTGTGGCCAAGCTCGTGGGCCGAGAGCGCCACGCGGAAGTTGAAGTTCGTCGAGAACCGGCTCTCGACCGAGCTGTAGCCGAGGCCGCCGAACGAGCCGCAGTCGGTGCCCGACTGGTTGCACATCACGCCGAGCCAGGCCAGGCCGATGGTTCCGCCCTGGATGGCCTTGCCGGTGTAGAGCTGGGCGATCTCGCGGCGGATCCCGCTCTCCGGCGTCGAGTTCCACTTGTTGCGGAACTCGCACAGGAGGTCGGTCATGACGTTCGTGGTGTAGGGGTCGGCGGTGGTCGAGCGGACCACGAAGGTCCCGAGCTCGTAGCCGATCGCGACGTCGCGGGCGTAGACGAACTCGACGGTGTTCATCACGTTCTCGATGTCGTTCACCGTGTTGATGACGTTCGAGCCGTTCTTCTGGAAGAACTCGTAGTCGGCGTCGAACGCGATCTCGACCGTGTAGTTCTGCTCGGCGGCGATGCCGCCCTCGCCGGGGGCCACGCCGCCCTCGAGCAGCCAGTCCGGCAGCGCGAGCCCGGCCTCGTCGAAGCCGCAATGCCCGCCGATCGGAAGGACGTCGTCGCTCGTGTAGATCGCGTGGGCCCGGCGGTGGGCGCCGGGCTGCAGCTCATCGAGCGGCTGGATCGTGTACCGCGGGGCATCGGGCTCGCCGAGGTCGACCATGCCCCAGATGCGGCCGTTCACGAGCGTGAGGGCCACGCCGCTCTCCTCGGCGCCGACCACGGTGCCGCGATAGGTCCGGTGCGGGGGCAGGGGCTGCTCGACGAGGCCCTCGTCGGTCTGCACGATGAGTTTCGCGTCCGTCGACCGGAGGCTGGTTCGGAAGACCTCGAGGGTCCGGTCACGGCCGGCAATCGGCACCGTGACGCGGAACGAGTCGGGAATCCCGGCGGGCAGCGAGAGGAGCTGAGACCGGTAGTTCGAGAGCGTCGCCGCCGGGGCGAGTCGCCTCGTCGTGGTGCCGAACTGGTTGCCGCCGGTCGGCGGCGCCCACGCGGCGAGGACGGTGATCGAGGCGGCAAGGACGCCGAGGGCGACGGGACGGAGGTTCATGGGCGATTCCTGGCGGTGTTTCGGGACAACGTTCGTCCGGTACGCACGGATCGGTCAGGGAGACGCATCCAGACGGGCCGGGTTCGTCCCGGAAGGTCGAGCATAGACCCCACTTGGGGGCAGGCAAGCGGGTTCATCGCCACCGGGCGAAGACCGGAAGATCATTCATCGGAACGGCCCGGGAACGAGTCGAGCGGGAAACAAACCGGACCCGGTTTCCCGGGTCCGGAGTGGAAAGATCGAATGCTTGGACCGAAGTGGATCGGACTATCGGTCCTCCGGCGTCAGGGGCACGGCCCCCACGAGGCGAGCAGGGTCGCGAGATCGGTCGCGTTGACCTCGCCGTTCTGGTCGAGGTCGGCCGGGCAGCTGCCGCTGCAGGGGCCCCACGACGCGAGGACGATGGCGAGGTCGGACGCCGCGACCTGATCGTCGGCGTCGAGGTCGGCCGGGCAGGGCACGACGACGGCCGTCGGCATCGGGGCCATGAACGGCATCGCGGTCGGGGCGCCCGCCTCGCCCGGCTTGAAGAGCCCAAGCGAGCCGGTCTGCGAGGTCGGACCCGAGTTCGCGGTGAAGCGGAAGTTGTACATGGTTGACCAACGGATCGCGTTGCCGTTGACGGTCTGCGAGTACGGCTCGCACGCGAAGGTCAGCATGCCGTCGGCCTGCGTCGCGGTCCATTCGGCGTTGCTGAAGGGCTCGCCGTTCATGTACTTCGGCGCCTTGAAGCCGATGTTCGAGACCGTGACACCCTGCGGAATCGCGATCGAGAAGCTGCCGCCGGCGCGATCCGAGTTCAGGTTGAGCACGGCGTACTCGTAACGCCACGTGCCGTCGCCCTGGTTGATCGCCCGGCCGCCCACGATGAACCGGCCGTCGCCGGGCACGTCGACGTTGGCGAGCACTACGTCGTTGTGAGTGGCCTGCCACGCGAAGATGGCGGGCTTCTGCTGCACGGTCGGGCCCGAAAGGGTGATCGGGTAGCCGAGGCTGGTCGACCACGTGGCACCGATCGTCGCGAGCCGGTACGACGAGTTGTTGTCGTCGTTGCCGGACGAGGCATCTTGCGGGTGGATGTACT
>JBEIUL010000429.1:0-2542 GCA_040374395.1 Phycisphaeraceae bacterium | reverse complement strand
GAGTTCCGCCTGGGCTTGGACGATCGTCGCCGCGTCCGTCACTCTCGGACCGTCGCACCCGGCGCGACCGTCACGACCGGTCGTCGGACGGCGCGGCATCCGCGTCGGAACGAATCTCCATCCCGCGGCCGACCGAGACTCCCGATCGCGGCGATTCCCGTCGCGCTTCCGACATCCCTTACTCTCCGGCCCAATCCGGAGAATCACTGGTGACGCCCGGCGACCCTGCGCCGGGTGTCGCCGCTTTTCGGCTCAGCCCTTGCCGCGCGAGCTCATCGAGACGGTGACGAACCCTGCCGGTACCCCCGCCGGCGTGCCCGCGGTCGGCTGGGCACCCCAGACCGCCGGGTAGTAGGGCCAGATCGCGCCCTCGGGCCCGAATGCGTAGCAGAAGGGGCACGCCTCGTTGAGGTCGTCGATCGCCCCGAAGCCGTCCCATGGCCGGTTCACGTCGAGCGAGCGGAGCGGGCCGCGACGCATCCCGAGCGGGTCGAAGACGACCCAGCCCGCGCCGGGCACGAGGAACTCGCCCCACGAGACGAGGATCGTGTCGGGCCGGCCGGCGAGGCGGTCGATGTCCTTCCACACCGCGATCACCGGCCGGGCGGGGATGCCCGCGGCCCGCAGCACGGCGACGCACGCGGCGACGAGGTCGTGGCTGCTGCCCTTGCTCTCGGTCGCGGACCGGGCGGCCCCGTTCAGCTTGAGGCCGAGGACCGCCCCCGACGAGTGGCGCACGAGCCCCGAGGTGTCGACGCCGCGGAACGACGTGCAGGTCGCCCGCACGAGGTCCTTCGCGGCCAGATACGGGCTCACCTGCCGCAGCCGCTCGCCCGCGGTCTTCCGCACGAAGTCGGCGAAGATCGGGGCGTCGCTCTCGATCGCGGTCTGCGGCTTCAGGAAGTCGCGGGCGTCGGCGGGCCATTCCCGCGGCCAGGTCGAGCGGCGCAGCACCGCCTCGTCGACGCTCGGCGTGAACGACCGTTGCCGCCACTTGACCCGCCAGCGAAGCGAGTCGATCGCGAAGTTGCGGGCGGGGATCGTCGCCCACGAGTGCCCGAACGGCCGGCCGTCGGCGAGCGACGTTCCCGCCTCGGCCGCGGCGTCGTGGCGGCCGCGGACGAGCACCTCGGCCGTGAGCGAGCTCCGGTCGATCTCGGAGGTCGCGAGGACCGGCACCAAAGGCAGGATGAAGTCGGCCGAGGCGATGACCGGCCACGGGTCGACGACCGGGGCGGTGATGTAGGGCGAGAGCGCGACCTCGAAGGTCACGTCGAAGAGCAGCGGATCGTCGCGGCGGATCCCGGCGGCGAGCGGCAGCGGGGCCGGCGGCTGCGCTTGGACCGGCGAGGTCGCCTGTCGGGGGATCGCGAGCGGGGCGGCCGCCGCCGCGGCGATCAGGCGGAACGCGTCGCGTCGCGGCAGCACGTCGCCCGGCCCGTTCACGTGAGGAGGCTCGCGGCGCTTGCCGGGAAGAGCCACCGCTGCAGGTCGTTCAGCAGCTGGGCGAGCACGAGGTTGACCATGATGATCGCGATGAAGCTCATCACGAAGCTCTCGGTGGTGGCCTTGCCGACGCCGGTCGCGCCGGCCGCGCAGTTGAAGCCCTTGTAGCACGAGATGAGCCCGATGCAGAGCCCGAAGAAGACCGCCTTCACCAGGCCGGTGAACGGCTCCCACCACGTGACGAAGAGGGCGGTGAAATGCCAGTAGTCGGGGCTCGAGATCCCGTTGATCTTGACCGAGACGAACCACGAGCCCCAGCTGCCGAGGAGGTCGGAGTAGACGGTCATGAGCGGCGTCATGAGCACGCACGCCATCACGCGGGGGGCGACCAGGGTCCGGATCGGGTCGGCGCCCATCGCCCGCATCGCGTCGAGCTGCTCGGTGACCTTCATCGAGCCGAGCTCGGCCGAGAGGGCGCCGCCGACGCGGCCCGCGAGCATGACCGCGGCCAGCACGGGCCCGATCTGCTTGGTCACCGCGGCGTTGATGATCCCGCCCATGCGGGATTCCTGGCCGATCTCGGCGAATTGGTAGTAGCCCTCGAGGGCGAGGATCATCCCGATGAAGAGGCCGACGATCGCGACGACCGGGACGCTCTCGGTGCCGACTCGGTAGAGCTGCGGCCCGATCTGCCGCCACGCGAGCCAGCTCGAGGGCTGGAAGGCGATCCAGCGGAAGGCGTCTCGGGCGAAGATCGCGAAGCGGCCGAAGCCGGCGATGATCATCGCGATCTGGCGACCGAGGTTCTCGAGGCCCGAGATCGGTCCGGTCACGGGGACCGCTTCACCGTCGAGATCGCCGCGTGAGGACATGGCCGCATCCTATCCGCGGCCGCGGAGGGCGGAACGAAAGCGGCGGGTCCCGCATGGGGGACCCGCCGCGCGAGTTCAGGAGAGCAGGAAGGTTCCTGCGGTCAGGCCGCGGTCAGGGGCACGCGCCCCAGGCGCCAAGGACGATGGTGAGGTCGCTCGCCCCGACCGACCCGTCGCCGTCGAGGTCGGCGCTGCCGCCCGAGCCGCCCCAGCCACCGAGCACG
>JBEIUL010000059.1:0-9147 GCA_040374395.1 Phycisphaeraceae bacterium | reverse complement strand
TCTCCATCGTGGCCTTGTCGGTCTCGATGTCGGCGACGACGTCGCCCGAGCGGACCTTGTCGCCCTCCTTCACGTTCCAGCGGATGACGGTGCCCGCCTCCATGGTGTCGGAGAGTCGGGGCATGGTCAGCGAGATCGGCATGGGTCGGTTTCCGGCGGGGCGGACTGCGGACGGGAACTCAGGCGCGGTAGGTGGCGGTGCGGACCGCCTCGCAGATCTTGCGGGCGTTCGGCAGGTACTCCTGCTCGAGGTTCGACGCGTACGGCGTCGGGACGTCGTCGGAGTGCACCCGCAGCGGCGGGTGGTCGAGGTCGTCGAAGCACCGGTGGGCGACCTGCGCCGCGACCTCGGCGCCCGGCGAGGCGAACGGCCAGCTCTGGTCGACGACGACCAGGGCGTTCGTCTTGCGGACCGAGCGGAAGAGCGTCTCGGTGTCGAGCGGACGGATGGTCCGGCCGTCGATCACCTCGCACGAGATGCCTTCCTTCGCGAGGGCCTCGGCGGCCTCGAGCGCGAAGTGGACGGGACGGCCCCACGACCAGATCGTGCAGTCGGTCCCCTCGCGGCGGACGATCGCCTTGCCGAACGGGATCGAATACTGCTCCTCGGGCACCGGGCCCTTGTTGCCGAGCATCCGCTCGCTCTCGAGGAAGAAGACCGGATCGTCGTCGCGGATCGCGGTGACCATCAGGCCCTTCGCGTCGTAGGGGTCGCTCGGGATCGCGATCTTCATGCCGGGCACGTTCGAGTAGAGGCCCTCGACGCACCCGGAGTGCGTCGAGCCGAGCTGCCCGCCCGCCCCGTCGTTGCCGCGGAAGACGATCGGGCAGCCGAACTGGCCGCCCGACATGTAGAGCATCTTCGGGGCGTTGTTCAGGATCGGGTCGGCGGCCACGAGGCTGAACGACCACGACATGAACTCGCAGATCGGCCGCAGGCCGGCCATCGCGGCGCCGATCGCGAGGCCCGCGAAGCCGCTCTCGGAGATCGGCGTGTCGATGATGCGGCGGGGCCCGAACTCCTCGAGCATGCCGCGGCTGACCTTGTAGGCGCCGTTGTACTCGCCGACCTCCTCGCCGAGCAGGAAGACCCGCTTGTCGCGGCGCATCTCTCCGCTCATCGCCTCGCGGATCGCGTCGCGGAACTCGACGAGCCGGGTGCCGGGCGGCACGGGCAGGGTCGCCGACGGGGTTTCGGTCGCGGTCGAACTCACGGCTGCACCCCCTGCTTCCCGGTGAGCATGTTGGGCAGGCTCGTCCCGGTGTACGGACCCATCCTCTCGACGAAGACGTCGTGGTAGAGCTCGGAGAGCGGCGTCAGCGGGCTCGCGTCGGAGAACGCGACCGCCTCGCGGACCTCGGCCCGGACCTCCGACTCGAACCGCTCGAGCGTCTCGCCCGGCAGCAGGCCGCGGTCCTTCAGGTGCTTCTGGAGCCGGCCGACCGGATCCTCGCTGTCCCAGGCCTCCTCCTCCTCGCGGGTGCGGTACTTCCGCGGGTCGGACATCGAGTGGCCCTTGTAGCGGTAGGTCTTCATGTCGACGAAGGCCGGCCGCGAGGTCGCGCGGGCCTTCTCGATCACCTTCGACATTTTCAGCCAGACGTTGATCACGTCCATGCCGTCGATCTCGTAGCAGTCGAGGCCGTTCGCCTCGCCCTTCGCGACGAGCCGGTGGGCCATGGTCGTGCCGCGGTGGATCGCGGTGCCCATCGAGTAGCCGTTGTTCTCGACGATGAAGACGACCGGCAGGTCGAGCAGCCCCGCGAGGTTCATCGCCTCGTGGAACGCGCCCTGGTTGACCGCGCCGTCGCCGAGGAAGCCGAGGGTGACGCGGGAGTTCTTCCGGCCCGCGATGACCTCGTCCTCGTACTTGGTCGCGAAGGCGAGCCCCGCCGCGAGCGGCGTCTGGGCGCCCACGATGCCGTGGCCGCCGTAGAGGTGGTTCGCCTTGTCGAACATGTGCATCGAGCCGCCCTTGCCCTTCGCGCACCCGTCGATGCGGCCGAACATCTCGGCCATGCACGCCTTCGCGGTCATCCCGCGGGCGAGGGCGTGGCCATGGTCGCGGTAGGCGGTGACGACCGGGTCGTCCTTCCGCAGGGCCTCGAGGCAGCCGACCGCGACGGCCTCCTGCCCGATGTAGACGTGGCAGAAGCCGCCGATCTTCTTCTCCTGGTAGGCCTGCATGCACCGGAGCTCGAACTCGCGGATGAGCATCATCATCCGCAGCCAGGAGTGCAGCCGGTCGGTCGGGATCTCGAGGGCCTCCGAGGGCAGCGGAGCCGCCTTCCGGGACGGGGCCCCGATCGCGAGCGGTGCGGTGGGGCCGCTCGGGGGGTTGGACCCGGGGCTGGAGGACGGGGGCGGGGTGGTCGCCATGGCCATGGGGCGTCGTGTCGGTCTGGAGAGGACCCCGCACGGCCGGCCGGCGGCCGGAACGCGGGGAGAATCCCGGTTTATAGGGGAAGCCGGTCGCCTCCGACAATGGCTGGATCCCTCCGGAGCGGGGTTTCGCCGTCGCAGGGCGCAGGAAATGCCCGGCAGGCGGCCCGACCGGGGTGAAAAACGAACCGGGACGGCCCGCCCCTCGGCAGGTCGTCCCGGGATCGATCAGGGGATACGAATGCGGCTGGGGATCCGGCTCAGCGGGCCGCGAGGGCGGCCGCCGCGTCGTGGTCCTTGAGGGCCCGTGCCTGGAGGATCAGGAGCGCGGTCTCGAGCTGCGGGTCGAGGTTGTCGGCGAGGAGCGACTTGACCTCGGGCCGCGGCTCGCGGTCCTTCTCGTCCTTCCAGTTCTCGATGATGTCGGCGTCCTGCCGCAGCTCGACCGACTTCTCGACCTGCTCGGGCGTCATCTTCACGATGAGGTCGGGCTTGACGCCCCAGTCGGGCGAGCCGGGCTTGCGGTGCACGCACCGGCCCTCGACGTCGCCGACGCACGCCGGCAGGTAGTAGTACTGGGTGGTGAGCTTCACGGCGGCGCTCGCCTCGCGATCGCTGACGTCGTGCACGGTCTGGACCGAGCCCTTGCCGAAGGTTCGGTCGCCGAGGACCACGGCGACGTCATGGGCCTGCAGGGCGCCCGCGACGATCTCGCTGGCGCTGGCGCTGCCCTGGTTCACGAGCACCACCACCGGCAGGTCGACCAGCGGCGCCTTGTTCGGCTCGGCATCGAGCTTCCAGACGACCTGGCCGTTGCGGTCCTTGCCGCTCACCACCTCGCCCTCGCGGAGGAAGAGGTTCGAGAAGTCCTTCGCGCTCTTGAGGAGCCCGCCGGGGTTGAACCTCAGGTCGAGGATCAGCCCCTGCAGCGGGCGCTCGGCCCGCATCGCATCGATCGCGGCGTTGAAGTCGACGAACGAGTCCTCGTTGAAGCTGGTCAGCCGCACGTAGCCGATGCCCGCCGACGGATCGATGAACCAGTCCCACTCGGGATTGCCCTCGGCGTCGAGGCCCTTCTTCCACCACCCGTTCACCGAACGGATCTTGATGGTGTCGCGGACGAGGGAGATCTCGACCGGGTCGGCCGAGCCGTCCCGCTTCAGCGTCAGCGTGACCGGCTTGCCGCGCGGTCCGGTGATCGAGTCGACGGCCTTGTTCAGGGCCCAGCCGACGGTGGGCACGCCGTCGACGGCGACGATGCGGTCCTCGCTCTTCACGCCGCCGCGGGCCGCGGGCGAGCCCTCGAGCGGGTTGATGATCATGATCTCGCGGGTGTCGTCGTGGCGGATGAGGATGCCCACGCCGACGAAGTCGCCGTCGACCTGCTGCTGGAAGCGGCGGAGCCGCTCGGGCCAGATGATCTCCGAGTACTCGTCGTCGAAGGCCTTCGCGAGCCGCTCGACCGCGCCGTTGCCGAACTCGAACAGGATGAGCGAGTCGGGGAACGCGAGCGTCTTCGCGTTGACCTGGAGGATCTCGCCGAGGACCGCGTTGTAGTCGCTGCGGCCGACCGGCTTGCCGCCCGCGGCGGCGATGCGGTCGCGGCCGCGCTGCACGGCGTCGCGGAACTCCTGGACCTTCGCCGCGTCGTCGAGGGTCGGGAAGGTCTCGTCGAGCAGCCGCGTGCTCGCCAGCGTGTCGAGGG
Organism: Phycisphaeraceae bacterium; assembly: GCA_040374395.1. Classification (GTDB taxonomy): domain Bacteria; phylum Planctomycetota; class Phycisphaerae; order Phycisphaerales; family SM1A02; genus JBEIUL01. The sequence goes on along the minus strand of JBEIUL010000059.1, from coordinate 5,059 downwards.
CGTCGAGGCCGCCGAGGATGAGCGGCGACCAGCCGCCCGAGGAGATGTGCTCGTTCGCCGCGGTCTTCAGGGCCGTCGACAGCATCGGCTTGGTGATGCCGCGGAGCTGCTCCTTCCAGTCCTCGGCGAAAGCCGGGTTCCAGGCCGGGAACGGCTTGTCGGGCGTGAGCCGCGCGGCCTGCGCCGAACGGAGGTCGTGCAGCCGGTGCGGGGCGTACTGGGCGATGAGGGCGATCCGGCGGTTCACCTGGTCGAGGGCGTCGTCGTAGCGGTCGAACACCGTCGCGTCGGGGTTCTCCTCGTTCAGCGTGCGGAGCCGGAAGAGGATCTCCTGGGCCAGCAGCAGGTCGTCGGTCTCGAGGGCCTTCGCGTTCGCGGCCTCGGCGATCGCGACGAGCCGCTTCACGTCGTCACGCTGCAGGGCGTCGTTCCAGTGGTCGGAAAGCGTCTGGAACTTCACCGCGGCGGTGAGGGCCTTCGAGATGTCCTCCTTGGCGAGGGCCTCGGTCAGTTCCTTCTCGGCCTCGGCCCGCTGCCTCGCCCGCTCGGCGATCGTCTCGCCGCGGTGCGCCTCGAGTTCGGTGATGCCGGCCTTCAGCCGCTCGGCCTGCGAGATCGCCCGGGTGGCGGGCACCGCGGAGAGGCTCGACGCGAGCCGGGCCTCGTCGCCGGTCTTCGCGGCGTGCCAGACGCCGTCGCTCCAGGTGGAGACGTCGGCGTTGCCGATCGCGGTCGCCACGGGCGGATTCGCGGTCGCGAACGATGGCGAGAGGACGGAGCCCAGCAGGAGGAAGCCGCCAAGTGCGGTGACCGGGAGCCAGCGGGCGGGGGTGCGGGTCGGGACGCGCGGCATGGACGAGTGGGACCGGTTGTTCGTCATGGTCGGTTTCGCTTCCGTCGGGGCGTGCGGCCCCGATTCCTTCTCCGGCGGCAGGCGGCGTCGGCCGCGAGCGGTGGTGGATCGTTCCCGATCGAGATCGGCCATTCCCCGCCTCCGGCTGAGGGCGGCAAGGAGGGAAACATCCCGAACGGGAACCCCGTCGGGGCTTTTATACTCCTGACCCGATGCTCGGTTCTGAATCGATCCTCCGACCGGTGCGGATTCCGCGGGTCGTGACGGTCGGGGGAACCGGAGGGATCCGGTGAACCGCCCTCAGGTCGCCGAACTGGGCCCCTGCCGCTCGTGCGGGTACGACCTGCGCGGCCTGCGGCCCGGAGGGAACTGCCCCGAGTGCGGCACCCTGATCCCGTCGGGCACCGCGACCCTCGGCGGCCCCGAGGGACAGCGGGCCGACGAGCTGGTGATCGCCCTCGGCTGGCTGGCGAAGGCGTCGCTCTGGCCGCTGCCGATCGGCTTCGGATGCATCGGGCTGACGGGTTGGTTCGGGGCCCCGCTGCTCGTCGCGACGACCGGCTTCTCGTGGCTAAGGCTGCTGGGGGTCCGGAAGGTCGCGGCCGAGGTGCCCGGGGCGGGCAAGGCCGCGGGGCCGGCGACGGTCGTCGAGTGCGGACTCGCGGCGGTGCTGGCGCTGCTCGTGTTCCTGTCGAGCTTCCTCCCCGTGCCGGGGGCGGTGACGACCGCGGCCTACGTCGCGTGGGTCACCTCCGCCGCGGTGTCGACGATCCTCGCCCGGCGGGTCGCGCTGGCGACCGCCCGGTTCGCCGAGGGCGCCGGCCATCCGGGCGTGCTTGATGGGGCCCTCGTGGTGATGCTCGCGGGTGGGGCCGCCGGCATGGTCGCGGGCCGTTCGGTCGGGATCCTTCCGCCCGGCGCGGTTCCCGCGTCGATCGCCTCGATCATTGCGGTCGTCTCGCTCGTCGGCGGACTCTCCGCGTGCCTCGCCGCCTTCGGACTGTGGAGGGCCACCCGCGAGCTCGCCGAAGACCTGCCGTACCTGCCGCGGTTCCGGGCGCTTGGCGGGCCGGGCCGTGCCCCGCCGGTTGCTCCGGCCATCGCACCGAAGCCCGAGCCGACGCCGATCGAGGTCGCGTCGCCGCGGCACGACGCGGAACGAGAGCCGATCGAGCTCGAGCCGCCCACGCTTCCCCGGCCCGCCCGCGAGTCCGCCGCGTCCGCCGCGCGGACCGACCCGCCGCCCTCCGACGACGACGAGCTCTGGAACGGCTGGAAGAACTGACCTGGCCTGATCCGGGGCTCAGCCGAGGCGCCGCGCGCCGCACGTGGCGATCGCCATCGCGTCGGCGACGTCGGCCGGTTCGGGCGGGGCGGCGAGCCCGAACTGGGTCATCGCGGCGACCTGCATCTGCCGCTTCGACGCGCTGCCGCTGCCGGTGAAGGCCTTCTTCACCGACTTCGGGGCGAGCTCGACCAGCCTCGCCCCGCGGCGGGCCGCGCACAGCAGCACGACGCCGCGGGCATGGGCCATCACGATCGCGGTGCGGACGTGGCCACCGTGGCTGAAGACGCTCTCGACGACGACCGCGTCGGGCCTCAGCTCGGCGAGGATCTCCTCGAGGTCGGCCTCGAGCTGCCGCAATCGCTCGCTGATCGGGGCCGAGGCCTTCAGCCGCACCAGACCCGCCTCGACGAGTCTCGTGTCGAGGCTTCCCGGCTTGACCTCGACGCACGCGTAACCGGTCCGCTGCAGGCCGGGGTCGATGCCGAGGACGCGCAGGCTCTCGGCGTTCACGTGGCGGCTCCCGCCGACGTTTCCGCGGCGGCCTTCGCGTTCTTCCCGCCGCCGGCGCGGTCGACCTCGATGAGGCCGTCGCGGAGCCGCACCACCCGCTCGCACCGCGCCGCGATGCGATCGTCGTGCGTGACCATGATGAGCGTGAGACCGCCCTTGTGGAGCTCCTCGAAGAGCTCGAGGATGCTCTCGCCCGTGCGCGAGTCGAGGTTGCCGGTGGGCTCGTCGGCCATGAGGATCGCCGGCTCGGTGACGAGGGCCCTCGCGATCGCGACCCGCTGCTGCTGGCCGCCCGAGAGCTCGATCGGCCGGTGGCCGAGCCGCTCGCCGAGCCCGACGCGGGTGAGGCTCGCGACCGCGCGGCGGCGGCGCTCGTCGCCCGGGATGCCTTGGTAGAAAAGCGGCACCTCGACGTTCTCGACGATCGTGAGCTCGGTGATCAGGTTGAACGCCTGGAAGACGAAGCCGATGCGGCGGCCGCGGATCGCGCTCAGGTCGTCGTCGGGCAGCGTCGCGACGTCGTGGCCGTCGAGGACGTACGAGCCGCTCGTCGGCCGGTCGAGGCAGCCGAGGAGGTTCATCAGCGTGCTCTTCCCCGAGCCCGAGGCGCCCATGATCGCCACGTACTGCCCGCGGGGAATGACGAGGTCGATGCTCTTGAGGGCCTCGACGAGCACGCTGCCGTCGGGCTTGTAGTAGACCTTCTTCAGGCCGCGGATGTCGACGACCGGGGCGTCGAGGCGGGCGGGTTGGGCGGGATCGGCGATCACGGCGTGGATCCTACGCCGAGAGCGCGATCGCGCTGCCGATCGCGTGGGTGCCCGAGTGGCTCATGCTCACGAGCCAGCGGCCGATGCCGCGGGCGGCGGCGACCTCGGCGGCGCGGCCGGTCACGAGCAGCCGCGGTTCGCCCGAGGCGAGGCGCAGCACCTCGACCTCGGTCCAGGCGATGCCCTCGGTCCAGCCGGTGCCGAGGGCCTTGAGCACCGCTTCCTTCACGGCGAAGCGGGCGGCATATCGCTCGGCCCGGCGCCGCGGGGCGAGCTCGCAGTAGGCCCGCTCGGTAACGGTGAAGATCCGCTCGGGAAACCGCTGCGGATGGTCGGCGAGGGCGCGGGCGATGCGGTCGATCTCGACGATGTCGACGCCGTGCCCGAGGATCGAGTCCGGACGGCTCATCGCAGGCCTCCCGCCGGCGCGAGCCGGCTTCCGCACCGTTCGACCGTCGCCGCGAGGCCGGCGGGCACGTCGCGCCACTGCCGGGCGTCGACCACGAGTTCGCGTCGGTAGCCGCCGACGTCGAGGGCCGCGAGGTACGCGTCGACGTCGAGCCGCGACTCGCGCGGCTCGAGCGGCGGAAGGCGCAGGCCCGATCGCGAGAGGTCGCACAGCCGGGCCGAGGCGAGCCGCGAACCCGCCTTCATCGCGGCGACGGCCGGATCGCGGCCCGCGGCGAGTTCGGCGACCGGATCGATGCCGATCGAGAGGCCGGCCCCGGTCCGGGCCGCGGCGTCGGAGGAGTGGTCGGCGACGGCGATGCCCTCGCGGACGGCGAGGCGACCGAGCTCGGAAATCACCTCACCCAGCCGTGAAACCAGCGTCGCGTCCTTCCCGAGGTCGGACTCGATGGGCAGCAGCACACTCACCGTCGGCCGCAGCCGGCCGGTGTCCGCGAGGTCCGATGCGAGCGTGACCGCCTCGCCGACCGCCGCGACCGCCCGGTCGACGGTGGTCACGTCGAGGAAGTGCGCCGCGGGAATCCAGAGGTCGATCCCGGACAGGCCAAGTTCGCGCCGCCGCAACGCCGCCGCGACCCCCCGCCGCCCGCTCCGGTCGAGGTCCTTCGCCCGACAGCCCGGCGCGGTCCCCGGCCACTGGCACGCCCGGTAGCCGAGGGCCGAGAGGCGGGCGAGCGACTCCTCGACGGACAGGCCAGTTTCGACCAGGCTCCCGACCGTCGCCGACAGCCGCGGCCGCGGGTCGGTCGCCGCGTCGGTCGGGTTGGTTCGAAGGCCAGAACCTGGAGTCGCCTTCGGGTCGGGAGTGTAGGGCGGAACCGGTGCGGATCCCGTTGACGATCGCTCGCGGCCGCGGCCTGCTAGCCTCCCGCCCCGTGATCCGACTCGTGACCACCGCCTACTGGCTCGTGCTGATCCTCTGGATCGTGACGCTCTTCTCGGCCGCGAGCGTCGCGATGAACGCCTTCGGCACCATGAAGGACCTGACCATCTCGGCGCCCGACACCGCGGGGCTGCCTCCGGACCATTCGACCGGGCGCTATCTGGCCGGGTTCGTCGCCGATCCGGCGTTCCGCAGCTACGAGCGGTGGAGCCTGCTGCTCGCCCCGGCGATGACGGCCCTGCTCTTCGCCCAGCGTCGCGTGCTCGGCTGGCCGACCGCGGGCTGGA
>JBEIUL010000438.1:0-2449 GCA_040374395.1 Phycisphaeraceae bacterium | reverse complement strand
GCGGCGGTCGCCGCGCGACAGCTCGCCGATCGTGCCCTGCCGCACCACGCGGCCCTTGTTCATGATCGCCACGCGGTCGCAGATGCCCTCGACCTCGGCGAGGATGTGCGTGTTGAGCAGCACGGTCTTGCCGCGGCGGCGGATCTCGAGCAGGACGTCGCGGATCTCCTTCCGGCCCACCGGATCGACGCCGTCAGTCGGCTCGTCGAGCACCACGAGGTCGGGATCGGCGACGAGGGCGACCGCGAGGCCGGTCCGCTGCCGCATGCCCTTCGAGAAGGTACGGATCGGCGAGTTCGCCCACCGGCCCATGCCGACGAGGTCGAGCAGCTCGCCCGCCCGCCGCTTCCGCTCGGCCCGCGGCACCAGCGAGAGGGCCCCGAAGTACTCGATCGCCTGCGCCGCGGTCAGGTACTCGGGGAAACGCAGGTGCTCGGGCAGGTAGCCGACGCGGGCGAGCGCCGCACGGTCGCCGATCGGCCTCCCGAGCATCGTGCCCTCGCAGCGGGTCGGCCGCACGATGGTGAGCAGGATCTTGACCAGGGTGCTCTTTCCCGCGCCGTTCGGCCCGAGCAGCCCGAAGATCTCGCCGCGCCCGACCGCGAGCGTGACGCCGCGGAGCGCGTGCACGCGACCGCTGAAGGTCTTCGTCGCTTCACGGACGTCGATGGCGGGCTCGGATGTCGTGACGCTCTCGGGCACGGGACGGAAGGATACGGCGGCATACGATGGCCCCGATGCCCACGGACGATGAACCATCCGGAAACCCGGCCGAGGCGGCCCCGACGGTGCCGGCGGGCGTCTCCTTGGCGTGGGACGCGGCGATCACCGTCGCCCTCGCGGGTTACTTCTTCTTCGTCCAGAGCTTCGCCCGCGGGCTGCTCGGCGATCTCGGGCTTTCCCCCGCGGTGGCGATCAAGTCGGTGCTCGTGATGGGCGTGCTCGCGGGCTTCATCCTCTGGGTCGCCCCGATCACCGACCTCCCGCGCATCGTCTGGCGGCATCGGTTGCCCGAACGCCGGCTCGCCCGCGGCGAGTGCCCGCGCTGCGGGCAGCCGCAGGCGCCGGCCGCGAACCGCTGCCCGGAGTGCGGCGCGACGCCCGTGCCCCCGCCCCGGTGGGAACTCACGGCGCGACCGTTCCTGCGGTTCACCGCGATGGTCGCGCTGGGCATGGCCCTCGGGGGCGGGCTCGCCGAGGCGCGGGTCTCGGCCGACGAGCGGGCCTTCCTCGCCGACGTCGCGGCGCGACCCGACGCGTCGCACGATCGCCCCCGCGCCTGGCCCGCCGATTTCGCGCGGCTCGTGTCGGATCCCGAGCTCGGACCGCGGGCCACCGGCGTGATCGAGAGCCCGCAGGAAGCGGGCTGGCGGCCGCGGCGGGAACGCGGACGCTGACGCACGGCCAGCCCGCGCTCCCGGCATGAAGCCGTCCTCGCCGGATCCTCGTCCGAGCACGTCACGTGGGTGCGACAACGGGCGTGAGCCGTGTCGGTCGGCGGGGCATTCACCCCGCCCGGCGAAACGGACGCGTCGATGGGGCGACTCCCCCATCTCACGCGGTGTGCGATGCGGTCATGCTCGGGTCATTCCAGGGGAAGGACAAGGGGATCGGGCCCGACGCACCAGGCGTGCCGGGCGGGGGCCCGACCGGTTCCTTCGGAGGATCGAGTCATGCAGGGAGTCAACCGTCGTTCCATCCCGTCCGCCATCCTGACCGGGTGGCCCGCCGCCGCGGCGATCCTCGCGGCCACCTTCGCATCCGGCCCGTCGGCCCTGGGCGACTGCGGCGTCGCGGGCAGCGGCGACTGCTGCGTGCCGCATACCTCGGTGGGCTGCAACGACTCGGCCTGCTGCACGGCCGTGTGCACCGTCGACCCGTTCTGCTGCGACGTCGGCTGGGACGAGTACTGCGCGGGCGGCGCGGTCGCGACGTGCGGCTGCATGCCGCCTGAGCTGACCGTGGTCGGCTTCGGGACGACGGTCACCCTTCCCTCGGGCCTGGTGGTCGAGAAGCACGACCTCGCGGCCCGGCATCCCGTGACCGGCGAATGGTCGACGTGGCTCGACGGCGAGGACGTCGGTCTGTCCGCCGCGACGATCGCCGCCGCCGCCCCGCTCGCCGACGGAAGCGTGCTCGTGGTGACCGCGGCCAACGGCATCCTGCCCGGCCTCGTCGGCGGGCCCGCGGGCGGTGCATACGAGGCGTACGACATCCTCCGCTTCACGCCGACCTCGCTCGGCGCGACGACCGCCGGCACCTGGTCGTTCCACTTCGACGGCTCGGACGTCGGCCTCACCGGCAACACGAACCGGACGATCCAGTCGGTGGCCGCCCTGCCGGACGGCTCGCTGGTGATCTCGATCAAGGGCACCGCGTCGCTCACGGGTGTCGGCAACACCGGCCCGTTCGACCTGCTCCGCTTCGCGCCGACCTCGCTCGGCGCGGT
>JBEIUL010000360.1:0-3131 GCA_040374395.1 Phycisphaeraceae bacterium | reverse complement strand
GTTCCGAACCAATCGCGAGCGACGACCGTCGGTGCGGTCAACCTCGCCTCGAGCAGCCAGTCGCCCGACTCGCCCCGGATGAAGATCGAGACTCTGCCCGCATCGGCCCGGCCGTTCACGTCGTCGAGCGGCGCGCCCACGGCGAGGATCGACCCCGTCGGCGGCGATCGACGCGCCGAAGTCGTCGCCGAGGGCGGTCGCCGGATCGATGATCGTCTCGAGCTCGTCGACATGGCCGCCTCCGAGGCAGTCCGTGAGCCCGTCCGCATCGAGGTCCTCGTCGGCGACGCCGCAGCCGCAGGTACCCGGCTCGGTCTTCGCCGGATCCTGGGCGCAGCCGTCGAGGCAGTCGGGCGTGCCGTCGATATCGCCGTCGGTGTCGGCGATGCCGCAACCGCAGGTTCCTGGATCGGTCTTGAGCGGGTCGAGCGGGCAGCCGTCGGAGCCGTCGGGCGCCCCGTCGTTGTCGTCGTCGGGATCGTCGCAGTCGAGGATCGCGTCGAGATCGGTGTCGACGTCGGGCACGCCGCAGCCGCAGCGGCCGGGCGCGGTCTTCCCCGCATCGTCGGGACAGCCGTCGATGCAGTCGAGCGTGCCGTCGAAATCGGAGTCGGTCTCGGGCACGCCGCAGCCGCACGTTTCCGGCAGGGATTTCGCGACGTCGTTGGGGCATCCGTCGCAGGCGTCGGACAGTCCGTCGCCGTCCGAGTCGTCTCCGACGCATGAGGCGGGAGCGTTGAATGCCGCGATCGCGCCGCCCTCGGGCGGGGCATGGTTCGGGCCGCCGCTCGCGAGGACTCCGGTGCCCGCGGCGACCGCCGATCCGAACCGCGACGAGGCCGTCCCGGAGGCGCCGTCCTCGAGCGCCGTCCCGACATCCCAGCCCATGCCGCCGTAGCGCCGGAAGAGGGTGGCAAGGCCGCGTTCGGTGATACCGCCGGTCGTCCGACGAGGCGAGCCGACCATCAGGAGGCCGCCGCTCGGATCCAGGTCGATCGCGCTCGCGAATCGGGCGCCGGTCTCCGGCACCGTCGGGAAGAGCGTACTTCCGAACCAAGTCCCGCCGGCCAAGGTCCAGACGGTGGCGAAACCGGCGTCGACGTGGGGGCCGTCGAGATCGGCAAACGGCCCGCCCGCGGCGAGCGTCGTGCCCGGACCGTCGATCGCGACACTCCACCCGAGCTCGGCGCCGGTCCGGCTCCCGGGGCTCACGAGTCGTCGCTGCCCCAGCGATCCGCCGGCCTCCGTGAGACTGAGGACGTAAATCGCCCCGCAATCCGGCTGACCGGGCAGGTCATCGCGCGGAGCCCCGACCGCCAGCATCGGCGCAGCTCCGATCGCGTTGAAGTCGAGCGAAGTCCCGTAGCGGTCGCCCGCCGTCAGGGGCATCGAGTATCCAAGGCAGGTCAAGTTCCAGGTTGAGCCCGATTGCTTGAAGACGTACGCCACGCCGGAGTTGACCGCGCCGGACTGGTCGACCCCCGGTGCGCCGCATGCGACCAGCGATCCGCGTGCCGCGACGGCGGTCCCGAAGCCGTCGCCCGTCTGGGGGCCGTAACGGACGAGGGTCCGCTCGTGGACCCAAGTCCCGTCGGCGAGCCGGAAGACGTGCGCCATGCCGGCATCGGTCCTCGTGACGAGGTCGGTTCCCGGCGCGCCGACGACGAGAAGGTCGCCGCTGATCGCGACGCTCGTCCCGAACCCATCTCCCGCGACCCGAGAGGGTGCGACCAGTCGCTGCCGCTCGACCCAGGAGCTGTCCGATCGCACCAGCACGGCCACGCTTCCTCGCCCCGAATCGTCTCCCGGAACGCCGACGACCAGCCAGGCGTCGTCGGTCGCGATCGCGGCGCCCAGCAGGTCGCCCGCCTCGCCGTCCGGTACGACGACCACCTCGGCCGTCTCCGCTTCCCAGGTCTCGATGCAATCGATCCGCTGATCCCCGTCGAGATCCTCGTCGACCACGCCGCATCCGCATACGCCCGGTTCGGTCTTTTCGCCGTCCATCGGGCAGCCATCCGAGACGTCGGGAACGCCATCGCCGTCGGAGTCGTCGAGGCAGTCGGCGGTTCCGTTCAGGTTCAGGTCGAGATCGCGCTGGCCGCAGCCGCAGTCGCCCGCGTGTCGCTTCAGCGGATCCGCCGGGCAGCCGTCGCAGGCGTCGCCGCGGCCGTCGCCGTCGGCATCGCCCTGGTCGGCGTTGACCGTGCAGGGACAGGTGTCGTGCGAGTCCGTCACGCCGTCGCCGTCGGTGTCGACGGGGGACCGCCGGGCCAGCCCGTTCCAGAAGCCTGAGGCGAGGGCGTCGAACGGGCCCTCATCGTTCGGCGGCGACAGGACCCCGGTGTAGTACGCATCGAGTCCCCACGCGACGATCGACCCGTCGCCCTTGAGCGCGACCGAGTGGTAGTACCCCGCGCCGATCGCGACCACGCCCGCGAGACCGGGCGGCACGTTGCATTGCCCCCCCTCGTTCCAGCCGAACGCCCGTACCGTGCCGTCGGACTTGAGGGCCAACGAGTGGTATGCGCCGGCGGCCACGCGGATCACCGGCGACAGCACGCCTCCCGGCGGCGTCAGCTGGCCGTGCGAGTTCGATCCCCAACCGCGAAAGACGCCGTTCGGCAGGCACGCGATGGTGAAGGCCCCGCCGCCGGCCGCATCGACCACGTACTGCGCGTCGATCGGAATCGTGCATTGCCCCGAGTCGCCCATGCCCCAGCAGTGGAGCCGGTACCGATTGTCGGGCCATGATTCGAGCGCGAGATTGTGGTACCAGCCGGAACGGATCCTCGCCATCGGCAGGGCCGCGACGCCCGCCGGAACGGTTCCTTGGCCGTAGGTGTCGTCGCCCCACGCCACGACGAGCCCGTCCGCGCGCAGGGCGAGCGAATGCCGCTTGCCCGCGGCGACCGCGATCGACGGTCCGAGGTCCGCGGGTACGGCGTTCTGGCGGTAGTCGCCCCTTCCCCATGCCGTGACGCGGCCGTCCTCGCCGCAGGCGAGCGAGTGGGACTCTCCGGCCGCAAGGTCGACGACGGCGCGTGGGCTTCGGGGCACCACGCATTCCCCGCTGAGATTCATGCCCCAGCAGCGCACGACGCCCCGATCGTCGAGCGAGATCGAGTGGT
>JBEIUL010000358.1:0-3146 GCA_040374395.1 Phycisphaeraceae bacterium | reverse complement strand
CGGGTGCTGGCCGGCCTCGGCATCCGCCACATCGGCGCGGCCGCCGCGAAGACGCTCGCGAAGGCATTCCCCGACGCCGACGCGCTGCTCGCGGCTGACGAGGCGCAACTGCTCGAGCTGCCCGACTTCGGCGAGATCACCGCGGCGAGCCTCGCGGCCGACCTCCGCACGCCGCGGATGCGCGAGACCTTCCGCCGCCTCGCCGAGGCGGGCGTCGACCTCCGCAGCCCGATCCACGACCCTTCGGCGGCACCGCCGGCCGGGCCGTTCGCGGGGAAGACCGTCGTCGTCACCGGCTCGATCGAGGGCTACTCCCGTACCGGCATCACCGAGCTCCTCGAGCGGCTCGGGGCGAAGGTCGCGGGAAGCGTGTCGAAGCGGACCCATCTCGTGATCGCCGGGGACGAGGCCGGGTCGAAACTCGACAAGGCCCGCGAGCTCGGCATCGAGGTCTGGGACGCGGCCCGTTTCGCGAGGGAGATCGCCGCCTCGGGTGCGGGATGAGGCTCGGGTAGGATTCTCCCCCGTGAGCCAAGTCGCCCTCGGTCTCCGCAGCCTCGTGATCAAGCTCGCGATCTTCGTCGCGATGGCGGCGCTTCTCGCGTGGGCCCTCGGCGGCACCCTTTGGCCGCGGCCCGAGCGGCTGAGGTCGAGCATCGTCGCCCTTTCCGACGATCCGGCCAAGGGAAACCGCGTGTGGTACGCGATCGACACCGAGGTCGGCGGGCGAGAGAAGGGCCAGACCAGCGCGACGCTCGTGCGGCTCAAGCCGTCGCGCGGAACGCACTCGGTGACGCCGGTGCTGCCCGTGCCCGCCGAGGCGGACGAGGAGCGCGAGATCTGGGACGAGGCCCTCGCCCCGGTGCCGGTCGGGCCGGTCGACGAGGCCAAGGAAATCTGGGTCGCGGCCCGCGTCCGCGGCACCGAGGGCTGGCGGCTCGTGCGGGTCGGCGTCGCGGGCGAGGTGCTCGAGCGGATCGAGTTCCCCGATCGCCTCGAGGTCGAGCGCCAGCTCGCCCGCGTCCGGGCGGGCCTGCCGGTGCAGTCGGCCGAGGCGGCCGCCGCGGCCCGCGAGGCGATGCTCGGGGCGAGCGGCTGAGCGGGGAAGCGCAGGGAGCGACGATGCGAAACGTCGAGTTCAAGGCGGAGATACGCGACCTCGGTGCCGCGAGGCTCACCTGCGACGTGGCGGGAGCGGTTCGGGCGGGCACGCTCGTCCAGGTCGATACCTACTTCCGCACGCCCGACGGTCGCCTGAAGCGTCGCGAGACCGAGGGACAACCGCCCGAGTGGATCTTCTACCAGCGTCCCGACCAGCTCGGTCCGCGGCTCTCCCGCTACACCATCCTCACCGACGGGCAGGCCCGCGTGCGGTTCGGATCAGGCACGATGCATGCCTGGAAGGTCGTGCGGAAGCGGCGCGAGCTCTGGCTTCTCGAGTCGCCCCGGTCGCAGACCCGCATCCACCTCGATGAGGTCGAGGGGCTGGGGACCTTCCTCGAGATCGAGGCCCTGGTGACGCCCGGCCGTGACCTTCCCGAGGCCTGCGACGAGGTGTTGCGGCTTCGCGAGGCGTTCGCGCCGCTGCTCGGCGAGCCGATCGCGGGTTCCTACGGCGAGCTCGCGCCGGAGCTTCCGCCCGACGCGGGCATCCCGTCGCTGCCCTGAGCGGCGGCGTCGTCGGGGATCGGCTCGATGGTGAACGCTCCGGTCGCGATCGCGGCCCCGAGGCCCGCGGCGAGGGCGATGCGCCACCAGCCGAAAAGCGCCATCGAGTTCTTCCCGAGGAAGCCGACGAGCCACTTGACCGCGAGGGCCGCGGCGATCATCGCGGTCACGATGCCGACGACGACCGGCAGCGGCCCGCCGAGGACGTCGATCGTGTCGGTCCCGTGGGCCTTGAACTCCTTCAGCAGCGTGTAGACGCATGCCCCGCCGAGCGTGGGCAGGCCGAGGAGGAACGAGAACTCGGCGGCGGCGACCGGCGAGAGGCCGACGAGCAGTCCGCCGACGATGGTCATCATCGAGCGGCTGGTCCCGGGCCACATCGCGACGCACTGCAGCAGGCCGATGAGCAGGCAGTCGCGGTACGAGAGCGAGTCGATTCCGCGGCGGGCGGGGGCCCCGTCGCGCTCGCCCCGCAGGATCCGGTCCTGCCAGGGCTTGAGGACGATGAGCAGGATGCCGCCGAGGGCGAGCGCCGAGATGACCGGCACCGGCCGGAAGAGCTTCGCCTCGATCGCGTCGTCGAGGAGCGGGCCGAGGATGGCCGCGGGCAGGAACGCGACCAGCAGCTTCAGGAAGAGCGAGAGGCCGTTCGCGTCGCGACCGAGCAGGCCGAGGATCATGCCCCGGACCCGCGGCCAGTAGAGGCCGGCCACGGCGAGGATCGCCCCGCCCTGGATGACCACGTTAAACGCGTCGACCGCGGCCTTCTCGGCGGCGGTCTCGCCGAGCCCGAGGAGCCACGCGGTCAGGATCAGGTGGCCGGTGCTCGAGACCGGCAGGAACTCGGTGATGCCCTCGACGATGCCGAGGACGATCGCGTCGACGATGGTCATGCGTTGCTCCGCCGGGGCGTCCGCTCAGCGACCGGGCCCGCCCGGCGACGCCTCGTCGGCGAGCCACGGCATCAACGATCGGACCGATCGGCCGCTCCCCTCGATCGGATGGGTCGCCCCCTCGGTCCGGCGGGCGTTCATCCACGGCCCGCCCGCGGCGGTGTCGTCGAGGAACCGCTTCGCGAACGAGCCGTCGCGGACCTCGGCCAGGAGCTGCCGGAACGTCTCCCGCAACCGCTCGTCGGCGATCCGTGGGGCGGCGGCGTGGGCCCCGAACTCGGCGGTGTTCGAGATCTTCCGCCGCATGAAGTCGAGACCGCCGGCGTACACGAGGTCGGCGACCTGCTTGGCCTCGTGGCAGCACTCGATGTAGGCAAGTTCCGCCGGGTATCCCGCCTCGACGAGCGTCTCGAACGCGGCCACGATCAGTCCCTGGAGGCCGCCGCACAGCACCGCCTGCTCGCCGAAGAGGTCGGTCTCGGCCTCGATGGCTGCCGTGGACTCGATCACGCCCGAGCGCCCGCAGCCGATTCCTGCAGCCCACGCCAGCGCGAGCGCGCGCGTCCGTCGCGGATCAGCACCGGG
>JBEIUL010000529.1:0-1846 GCA_040374395.1 Phycisphaeraceae bacterium | reverse complement strand
TCGATGGTGAACTGGATCAACGAGTTCTACGACCGCCACATCGTGACGATCGAAGACCCGATCGAGTACTACCACTACCACAAGAAGTCGGTCGTCAACCAGCGTGAAGTCGGCCAGGACGTCCCGAGCTTCTCCGAGGCGCTCCGCCGCGTGCTCCGTTCCGACCCGGACGTGATTCTCGTCGGCGAAATGCGAGACCTCGAGACGATCGAGTCGGCCATCCGCGCCGCCGAGACCGGCCACTTGGTGTTCGCGACCCTGCACACCTCTGGCGCGGCCAGCACCATCAACCGCGTCATCGACGCCTTCCCGGTGAGCCAGCAGGCCCAGGTCCGGGTCCAGCTCTCGACCTCGCTCATCGCGGTCCTCAGCCAGGCCCTCCTCCCGACCGTCGACCGGCCCGGCCGGGTGGCGGCCTACGAGTTCCTCGTGGTCACCCCGGCCATCGCCAACCTCATCCGCGAGAACAAGACGTTCCGCATCGACTCGGCGATCCAGACCGGCAAGAAGTTCGGCATGCAGCTCCTCGACGATCACCTCTGGCAGCTCTGGGAAGCGGGCCGGATCTCGCCGGAAGAGGCGGCCGATAAGTCCCGAGACCCTGGTGCGATGAGCGGCAAGTTCCGTTCCCGCGGCATCGCCACAGGTCGGCAGGAGCTCGACGAGAAGAGCGAATCGGTCGAATGACCGGCCTTCGAAGCAGGTTCCCGGTCACCCGATCGGCGATGATCGACGGGCAGGTCCAACCCGGTTCTTGGGCCTTCCTTGCATCGCGCGAATCCAAGTGTCCGTATGAAATGTGCGTTGGCCGGCCCGGACGGCCACCCGTCCATCCGCGAATCTAGCCCCGAGATCCTCCCATGGCCGACTCCGTATCCCCTGACGAAATGAAGGGCCGACGCTTCGGCCGCGTGCTCGCCAAGTTGGGCAAGGCGACTCGGGAGCAGGTCCACGAGGCCCTGACGCTCCAGCAGGGGAGCCACAAGGGCATCCCGGTCGGCAAGATCCTGGTCGAGCTCGGCTACATCACCGAGGAGGACATCCTCGCCGCCCTGGCCGGCCAGCAGGGGATGGCGTTCGTCCACCTCGACGAGGGGTCGATCCCCGAGTCGGCGTTCGCCGCCGTCCCCCCCGAGACCGCCAACACGTACGGGATCGTCCCGATCGAGTTCGACGCGGCCACCAAGCGGCTGACCGTCGCCATGAAGGACCCGAGCAACTTCAAGGCGGTCGACGACCTCCGGATGCTCATGAACTTCAAGGTCACGGCGGTGGTGGCGCCGGCGGCCGAGATCGACCGGATCATCCAGGCCAAGTACGCCCAGAAGGCGACCGGGCTCCAGTCGGTCATGGCCGAGGCGGCGGCGTCGGACGCGGTGCAGGCGATGGCCGGCCGCGGCGACTCGATCGACCTCAACGACATGACGAGCGCGGCGAACGACAACAAGGTCGTGCAGCTGCTCAACGCCGTGCTCATGCAGGCGATCCGCGACAAGGCCAGCGACATCCACTTCGAGCCGTTCGAGGACGAGTTCAAGATGCGGTACCGCATCGACGGCGTCCTCTACGAGATGGTGCCGCCGCCGAGGCAGCTCGCCCTGCCGATCGTCAGCCGCGTGAAGGTCATGTCGAAGCTGAACATCGCCGAGCGGCGGCTTCCGCAGGACGGCCGCATCGAGCTCCACATCGGCGGGGCCCCGGTCGACCTCCGCGTCGCCGTGCTGCCCACTATGTTCGGCGAGTCGGTGGTCATGCGCGTCCTCGACCGCTCGAACGTGCAGCTCTCGCTCGACCGCATCGGCCTCCGCGAGGACGAGCTCAACGAGATGCGGGCGATCATCTCCCG
>JBEIUL010000582.1:0-1527 GCA_040374395.1 Phycisphaeraceae bacterium | reverse complement strand
GCCGCCGCCGGCGATGACCACGTGTGGTGGATCGAGCGCGACGACCGCGGCGCGGCCCTGATGCACGCCTCGCCGCTCGGCGAAGCGGACCGGTCGGCGCCGGTTCGCCGCGTCGCGGCCCGCTTCGGCACCGCTCCCGA
Source organism: Phycisphaeraceae bacterium (assembly GCA_040374395.1). Taxonomy (GTDB): domain Bacteria; phylum Planctomycetota; class Phycisphaerae; order Phycisphaerales; family SM1A02; genus JBEIUL01. The sequence goes on along the minus strand of JBEIUL010000582.1, from coordinate 1,387 downwards.
GGCGATCGCGGCGGTCGGTGACTCGGTCTGGATCATCTTCCCGCCCGAGGCGGTTGCCGGCGGCGACCGGGCCGTAGCGCGTCGCGAGGTCTTGACGCTCTCGACCCGCCTCAACCCCGCGGTCGGGAACTGGTACTCGGTTCCCACGAACGGGGCCCAGCCCCGGCCCAGCGTCGAGGTGCCCGCAAACGCCGCGGCCGAGCTGCTCGGGTTCGCCCTCGACGGACCGTCCGAACGGGCCGAACCGTGGGTACTTCTCGACGGCGGGCCCGCCGAGCGCCTCGGGGTCCGGCTTTCGGCCAAGGAAGCCGCACCGTTCGGACTGCGCCTCTTCCGCCTGCAGGGATCGACGTGGGAGGCGGTCGCGCCGCCCCCCGGAATCGCGGGGAACGGCGTGCGGCTCGTGCGGACCGCCGCGGGACGGGTCGCGCTGCTCGCCCCGGACTCCGCCGGCGGCGGCTCGCTCGTGCGGTTCACCCGCCACGACGCGGGCTGGGATGGCCCCGAGCCGATCGGCATCGAGGAATCGACGCTGCTCGACTGGCTCGTGGTCGACGGTCGCGACGCGATCGCGACGCGGTTCGAATCGGGCATCGATCTCGCGTACCTGCGGGGATCCCCGCCGCGGCTGCTCGGGTGGACGTCGCTGCCGGTCCCGCTGCGGCCGTGGGCCATCATGGGCGGGCGAGGAGGGGCGACGGTCATCAGCGCCTCGGGAGAGGTCGCGTCGCGCACCCGCATCCCGGCGATCGGCACCTTCGCCGACGCCGAGGTCGCCGACTTCCAGCCGCCCGGTTTCGGCTCGGGAGCGTGGATCCACCTGCCGCTCCTGTCGGCGCTCATCCTCTTCATCCTGCTCGGGCTGCTTTTCCTGCGGGAACTTCGCGGCGCGAGCGAGTCGCCGAGCGTCGCGGCGACGCGGCCGTTCGAGCTGCTCCGGCGGGTCGCGGCCCTTGCGATCGACGCGGCGCCGGGGGCGATCGTGGCGATGGTGGTGTTCGACGCGAGGCCGCTCGACCTCGTGCGGGTGCCGTTTTCCTCCCTCGACCTCGCGACCGCGTTGCCCGCGACGGTCGTGGCCGGCTCGGCGTGCCTGCTCGGCTTCCTCGGCGAGGCGATCGCGGGCCGATCGCCGGGGAAGTGGATCCTCGGCGGCGAGGTGGTACGGCGGGACGGCTCGCGGGCGGGCCTCGGGCGGCATCTCGGCCGCAACGTGCTGAAGTTCATCGCCCTGGTCGCACCGCCGCTCGTGATCCCGACGCTGCTCTCGCCCGACGGCTCGGGCGTGCCCGAACGGCTGACCGGAACCGCCGTCGCGCGGCGGGGTTGATGCGCAAGTAACGCGCGGCACTCTCAAGGCGACGCGCCGCGGTTGCCGATGGAGGCG
>JBEIUL010000312.1:0-3713 GCA_040374395.1 Phycisphaeraceae bacterium | reverse complement strand
GGCCGACATCGTATGCCGCGAAGACGGTCGGCGCCACCGCGGCGGGCTCGCCGCAGGCCACCGCGAAGAGGGCCGGGAGCCACGACGGGCACCTCGGCGACTCGATCGTCGGCGAGTGGGTGAACCTCGGGGCGGGCACCGACAACAGCAACCTCCTGAACACCTACGGCGAGGTCACGGTGCGGCTCGAGGCCTCGCTGTCCCGCGAGCGGACCGGCCGGATCTTCTGCGGCAGCTTCCTCGCCGACCACGCGAAGTTCGCGATCGGCACGCGGCTCATGACCGGTACCGCGGTCGGCACCGGGGCGATGGTCGCCTCGAGCGAGTCCCCCGACACCACCGTCGAGCGGTTCGCGTGGATCACCGACGAGGGCGAACGCCGCTACCGGCTCGCGAAGTTCCTCGAGGTCGCCCGCACGGTCATGGCCCGCCGCGGCGTGACGCCCGGCCCGGCCTACGTCGAGCGTCTCGAGTCGCTCCACCGCCGCCACGGCGGGGACGGGACCTGAGGCGATGGCCGACCGGCCCGTGCTCTACCTGATCGACGGCTACGCGCAGTTCTTCCGCGCCTACCACGCAATCCGCTCGGGACTCTCGAGCCCGGTCACGAGCGAGCCGACCAACCTGACCTTCGGCTTCATGGGGCTGCTGCTCAAGATCCTGCGGGAACGCAAGCCCGACTACCTCGCGGTGGTGCTCGACGTCTCGGGCGACCGCGGCACGTTCCGCAGCGAGATCTATCCCGAGTACAAGGCGCATCGCGAGCCGCCGCCGTCCGATTTCGGGCCGCAGGTCGACCGCTGCCTCGCGATGCTGCCGCTCTTCGGCATCCCGCAGTACGGTTGCGAGGGCATGGAGGCCGACGACGTCCTCGCGACGGTGGTGCGGAAGCTGCGGAAGGAACGGCCCGAGCTCGACATCCGGATCGTGAGCAAGGACAAGGACCTCGGGCAGCTGCTCGACGAGCGGGTCTCGCTCTACGACGCCCACAAGGACGAGACGCTCGGCGTCGAGCAGCTGTTCGAGCGGAAGGGCGTGCGTCCCGAGCAGGTCGTCGACATGCTCGCCCTCATGGGCGACACGAGCGACAACGTGCCTGGCGTCGCGGGGATCGGCCCGAAGACCGCGGCGGAACTCGTCACGACCTACGGCTCGCTCGAGGGCGTCCTCGCGAACCTCGACCGCCTCACGCCGAAGCGGTGGGAGGCGATCGAGAACGCCCGCGGGATCCTGCCGCTCTCGCGGAGGCTCGTCACGCTGAGGGACGATTGTCCGGTCGACTTCGACCTCGAGGCGTCGCGGGTCGATCCCGCGCGGATCCGCGGCGAGGAATTGCTGGCGACGTTTCGCACGCTCGGCTTCGAGAATCGCCTGCCCGGCGAGTTGCGGGCGATCCTCGGGAAGCTCGCGGCCGAGGCCGCCCCCGCGGTCGCGACGCCGCCGAAGCCGGCCCGGGCGGCCCGCCCGAAGCCCGAGGAATCGGGAGGGCTGTTCGATCTGGTCGGGACCGATTCGCCTTCGGCCGGCGCCGCGGCGTTTCCGCCGATTCCCGCCCTCGGCGAGTACGAGGCGATCACGACGCTCGAGGGCCTCGACGCCGCGATCGCCGCGTGCCGGACCGCGGGTCGCTTCGCCTTCGACATCGAGAACGACGCGACGGATTCGGGCGATTCCGAGGATGACGGCGGCCCCAAGGCGGCGCGGCGCCTCTGCGGCATCAGCCTCGCGGTGCGTCCCGGCCACGCGTGGTACCTGCCGCTCGTGAGCCCCGAGGCGGCGACGCACCGATCGCTCGCCGAGTGCCTCGAACGGCTTCGCTCGCTCTTCGGCGACGCTTCGCTCGCGGCGATCGCCCACCACGCGAAGTTCGACGTCAACGCGCTCCTCGCCTCGGGCATCGAGGTCCGCAACCGGCTCGACGACTCGATGATCGCGGCGTGGCTCGTCGACTCGGCCCGCTCGAGCTACGGGCTGAAGGGCCTCGCCGAGGGCCTGCTCGGCCTCGTCCAGCCGACCTATCGCGAGGTGGTCGCCGACCGCGGCCGCCGCAGTTTCGCCGAGGTGCCGCTCGCCGACGCCGTTCCCTACGCGGCCGCCGACGCCGACGTCGCGCTGCGGCTCTTCCTGCAGCTCGAGCCGCAGCTCGAGTCCGCCGGCCTCGAGCGGCTGTACCGCGAGGTCGAGATGCCGCTCGTCGCGGTGCTCGCCGGCATGGAGCGGGCGGGCATCGGCGTCGACGGGAGCGAACTCGACCGGCAGCGGGAACGGCTCGACGGCCGCATCGCCGCCCTCCGGACCGAGATCGCCTCGCTTGCCCCGCGTCCGTTCAACCCCGATAGCCCGAAACAGCTTGCGGAAGTGCTGTTCCACCGGCCTCTCGATCCGCTGCCCGGCCTCGGCCTCAAGCCGGTCAAGAAGACCAAGACCGGCTTCTCGACCGACGTCGAGGTGCTCGAGAAGCTTGCCTCCGACCCGAGCGTCGAGAGCGAACTGCCGGCGAGGATCGTCGAGTACCGGCAGCTCACGAAGCTGGTCGGGACCTACCTGGTCGCCCTCAAGGAGGCGATCTCGCCCCAGGGCCGCATCCACGCGAGCTTCCACCAGACCGGTACCGCGACCGGTCGGCTGAGCTCGAGCGATCCGAACCTGCAGAACATCCCGATCCGTACCGCGACCGGCCGCGAGATCCGGAAGGCGTTCGTCGCGGGACCGGGCTGCCTCTTCCTGTGCGCCGACTACTCGCAGATCGAGCTGCGGATGCTCGCCCATCTCTCGGGTGATCCTGGCCTGTCCGAGGCGTTTCGCCGAGGCGAGGACATCCACCGGGCGGTCGCGGCCGAGGTCTACGGCGTGGCGACCGATCAGGTCACCGACGAGATGCGCTCGGCCGCCAAGATGGTGAACTTCGGCATCGTCTACGGCATCACCGCGTTCGGCCTCGCGCGACGTCTCGGCGGCGGCACCAGCCGCGAACGGGCCCAGGCGATCATCGACGGATACCGGGCCCGTTTCGTCCGCATCGCCGAGTTCCTCGAGCGGTGCGTCGCGGAAGCGAAGGAGAAGGGCTTCGTCACGACCGTCCTCGGCCGGCGGCGTCCGGTGCCGCAGGTGCACTCCCGGAACCCCGCCGAGCGGGCCCTCGGCGAGCGGATCGCGATCAATACCGTCGTGCAGGGGTCGGCCGCCGACCTCATCAAGATCGCGATGGTCCGGCTCGACGCGCGGCTGCAGGCGGAGCGGCCCCGGTCGAGGCTCCTGCTGCAGATCCACGACGAGCTTCTCGTCGAGTGCCCGGAGGCCGAGGTCCGCGAGGTCGAGGGCCTGGTGGTCGCCACCATGGAGGGGGCGATGGACCTTTCCGTACCCCTGAAGGTCGAGGCCGGGTCGGGCCGCGACTGGTTCGCCTGCTGAATCCGGGGGCCTTCCGCGAGGGAAACCTTGACGGGAAGGCCGGCCGTGCTACCCTTCGCGGCCCGTCGAGCCCTGTCCCACCCGGGACGAGCCCGCCGGGAGACATCGTAAGGGGCGGTAGCTCAACTGGTTAGAGTACCGGCTTGTCACGCCGGTGGTTGCGGGTTCGACTCCCGTCCGCCTCGTTTCCGAACACGCCGGGCGTCCTCATCGAGGACGCCCGCGTTCGTTTTTGCCCAAACGGCCTCAGCACCCCGGCTCGTTGCCCGTCTTCCACTTGATGCTGCAGCCGATCGAGGGCT
>JBEIUL010000511.1:0-1963 GCA_040374395.1 Phycisphaeraceae bacterium | reverse complement strand
CCTCGGTCCACGCCCGACATTCGCCTGCGTGTCGTCCGGCCGCCGCGTGCGTCCCCGACGAGGCATGGCCTCGTCGTTCCGGGTGCTAGGTGATCGAGGATGGGGCGGGGCGGTTCGACCCGTCTCCCGTCCCGCGTCGGCCGCAGGCTGACGCTTTCAGGGTTCGCAACGATCGCCCAGCCTCTCACGCCCCGAGCAGCTGCTTGAGCGGCCTCACTCCAGCCGCCTTCCGCGCGGCATCGATCGCGCGTTCAAGGTCCCGGGCGGCCACCGCCTCGAGGAACCGCGCGTAGCGGGTCCCTACGTCGAGCCGGCGGACCGCCTCGATCGCCGCCTTCGCGAGCCCGGAGTCGACCGGCTCGTTCCGGACGAGGATCGCGAGCAGCAACCGCACCGCCTCGTCGAGCGATAGGTCGCCGGGCGACCCTGCCGCGAGCCACGTGTTCCTCGTTCGCACGACCCGCGCGGCGGCCGCGCGGACCTCGGGCGTGATCGGGTCAAGAGTTTCCGGTGAGTGACGGACGAAGGATCGGGCGGCGTTGCGGGTCCGATCAGCGTCCGGGGCCGAGTAGCAGACGCCCGACTCGCGCATGCCCCCTCGCGTCGGGGCCATTCGCGCGTAGCGGACCACGTCCCGCGGCACCTCGACCGGCTGCACGACCTCGATCGGATCTCCCTCGACCTGGCTGTTCTCGTCGACCGCGACGAACGCGGTGAGCCGGGTCTGGATCGATTGCTTCAACGCGATCTCGACGATTTTCGCCTCGAGTACCTCGCGGTCCTCCGGCCGTCCCGCGATGCGATCCTCGAGCGACAGCACCCGCTCGCGGGCCCAGAGCGCCCCGAGCGGCATCGGCGCGACCTGCACCGCGCACTCACCGGCGAAGCGGCCGTCGACGCTCGTGATGCGCACGCGGGCTCGCGGCCCCTCGATGAAGAAGACGGCCGATCGCCCCGCGAAGAGGTCGCGGACGCCGATCGACTCGGAGTTCGCCTCGCCGAGACCGCACGCCATCGGACCGGCGAGGGCCGACTCGAAGCGGGCGATCTCGGCCCGGATGTCGTCGGAGTCCTTCAGGAACACGCTCGTTCCGCCGCCGAGCCGGGCAAGGCGATCGACGAGCGAGAGGAACGCCGACTCGCCGATCCCGATCGTGTAGAGCCGCGTGGCCGGGTCGAGCGAGCGGGTGAACTCGAGGAGCTCGCCGTCGTTCCCGACGCCGCCGTCGGTGACGAGGAGTACGGTGCGGATCGTCCCGGCCGGGGGCGGAACCCGGCAGGCGTGCCGCAGGGCCGGCAGGGCTTCGGTGCCTCCTTGGGCCTGTAGCGCCGCGAGCCAAGTCGTCGCCTCCTTGATCACCGGCTCCGTGGCCGGCTGCGGACCTTTCGAGAAGGCCTCGACCCCGTCGTTGAAGGCCAGGATCTCGAACCGGTCCTGCGGCCCGAGCGTCGCGATCGCCTCGGCGACCGCCCGCTTCGCCGCGACCAGCCGCTCGCCGTCCATCGAGCCCGAACGGTCGATCAGGAAGGTCGCGATCCGCGGCGCCTCGAGCTCGGGCTTCCGCCGCGCCGGCGGATCGACGACCACGAGCGTCCGCTCGCCGTCGGTGAACGCCCGCAGCCCGGTCGACTCGCCCCGCGAGGACATCCGCAGCACCAGATCGCCGTTGCAGGTGAGCCCGGCGAGCGGTCGCAGCCGGACCAGGCCGTCGGCCGATTCGCCCATGTCGGTTCGCGAGAACTCGACCGAGCCGCTGACCTCGGTCAGGCACGCGGGCATCAAGGCCTCGAAGTGGAAGGGCACACCACCCGCCAGCCGCATCGGCGGCGACAGCCCAACCGAGTCGCCCGCCGAGTCGCCCGCCGCGCCGGGCACGAACTTCGGCGAGATCGTGGTTGGGAACCGGTACTCGAAGCGGCCTTCCTCGCACCGGAGCCGCTCGACGACGGTGAGCTTGACCGT
>JBEIUL010000284.1:0-4041 GCA_040374395.1 Phycisphaeraceae bacterium | reverse complement strand
CGTTCATCAGAGACGAGGCATGGCCTCGTCGTTCCGCGCCCGACCCGCAAACTTCTTCCGCGGTGAAACAGCCACCTCAATCACTGCAACCGTCGCGGCCCCCCGCCACGCGTTCCGCCGCCCGATCCTCGACCCGCACCCCTTCCGGAAGCGCCCCGCGGAACACCCGGCCGTAGTTCTTCGTGACGATGCGCGGGTCGAGCACCACCACCACGCCCTCGTCGGTCGAGCTCCGAACCAGCCGGCCGATGCCCTGCTTGAAGCGGATGACCGCGCGCGGAAGCTGGTCTTCCGCAAACGGGCTTCCCCCGCGGGCGGTGATCGCCTCGTGGCGGGCCTCGACGATCGGGCGGTCGGGCACGTCAAACGGCAGCTTGGTGATGATCACGTTCCGCAGGCCGCGGCCGCGGACGTCGATCCCCTGCCAGAAGCTCGCGGTGCCGAGCAGCACGCTCCGCTCGTCGGAACGGAAACGCTCGAGCAGCGTCGACCGCGACGAGCCCGCCCCGTGGACGAGCATCGGCAGGCCGTCGGCCGCAAGATCAGGTGCGATCCGCCGCGCGACGTCGTCGAGCGTCGCGAAGCTCGTGAACAGGACGAACGCCCCGCCGTGCGTGGCCCGAACTTCCCGCAGGATCCGCGGCACCAGTTCCGACACGTACCGCGGGCTCGACGGGTCCGGCATCGACGAGTCGATGATCACCCGCATGAGCCGCCCGTGGTCGTAGGGGCTGCCGAGCGAGATCTCCTCGGCGTCGTCGAGGCCGAGCCGCTGCCGCACGTGGGCGAAGTCGCCGCGGGCCGTCGCGAGGGTCGCGCTCGTGAGCACCGTCGAGATCGGCCTCGTGAAGAGCCGCTCGCGCAGGATCGGCCCGACATCAATGGCCGCCGCCGCCAGCGAGACGAGCCCGCGCGGGCCCGCGCCGCGCTCGCCGTCGCCCCGGGCCCGGCCCGCCTCGATCCAGTAGACGCACCCCTCGATGCCCTGGCCGATGAGCAGCTCGGCCTGGGCCGACAGCTCGAGCGCCCGCTGGGCGTGGGCCGCGAGCTCGAACTCGTCTTCCTCGCGCTCGGCGCGATCCTTCAGCAATCGCAGCCGTTCCGCGAGGTTCTTGAGCGGCGCCGAGATCGTGTCCTCGACCACGCCCGGCTCGCGGATCCGGCCGTTGCCGCCCCGCCGCGCCTCGTGCACACGGTGGAGAGACTCGAAGAGCCCGTCGGCCATGTCGCGGATCGCCAGCACCAGCCGAGCCGCCTCGTCGACCGAACGCAGGTCGCCGTCGCGGGTCTTGAACGCGTTGAGGAACCCGCGGCCGGTCGCCGGCGCGAGCAGCGTCCGCAGGAAGTGCCGCACCGCGCCTTCCGAGAGCCGCAGGCCAAAGTGCTCGGCCGCGGTGTCCTCGAGGGCGTGGGCCTCGTCGAGGATCACGTGGTGGTAGTCGGGCAGGATCGCCGCCCCGCGCATCCGCAGGGCGAGATCGCTGAAGAACAGGGCATGGTTCGTCACGAGCAGGTCGGCGTTTTCCATGCGCCGCCGCGCCTGCTGGTAGAAGCACCGGTCGAACGTCGGGCACCGCCGCCCCATGCAGTTGTGCGAATCGCTCTGGGCGTGGTCCCAGACACCCGGCCGCGGCAGCTGCGGCAGCGTGGACAGCGTGCCGTCGGTCGTCCGCTCGGCCCACGCCGAGATGACCTCGAGCGAGTGCCGCTCCTCTTCGCTGGCGAGCAGGCGATCCGACCGCTCGCGGGCCAGCGCGAGCCGCCGCCTCGAGAGGTAGTTCCCGCGGCCCTTGACGAGCACCGCCGTGAACTCCTCGGGAATGACCGCATTCAACAGCGGCAGGTCCTTCTCGACGAGCTGCTCCTGCAGGCTGATCGTCGCGGTGCAGATGACGACCTTCTGCCGGTCCTCGACGGTGCGGCGGATCGCCGGAACTAAGTAGGCGAAACTCTTCCCGACGCCGGTTCCCGCCTCGACCAGCAGCCGCCCCCGCGCCGCGAGCGTGCGGTCGACCGCCTCGGCCATCGCCAGCTGCTGCGGCCGCGGCTCGAAGCCCCCGAGCCGCCGGGCGACGGGGCCCTCGGGGCCGAGCAGGAACGGCACGTGGAGCGACATCACCCGATGGTACGGCGGGTCCGGCGGCCTTCCCGGATTCATGGCGGCGATTCCGGCCCCCCGCTACACTTCCGGTCCGCTTCGACCGAAGGACGAACGGTCGTCCTCCGCCGGACAGGTGCCCGAGAGGCCGAAGGGGACGGTTTGCTAAACCGTTGTACGGGGTATTCTCCGTACCGCGGGTTCGAATCCCGCCCTGTCCGCTTGAACCACGGGCCTCCCGACCTCGACCGCGAGGGGGAGGCCCGTGTCGCTTCCCGGCGGAACGCGGGGGCCGAAATCCGCAAGGCCTCGGCCCGGACGAACTGTCCGCGCGCGGACACCCCTTTCCTCCCGCGATCGCGCCGCCGGAGCCAACGGCCGACGCTACGCTCCGGGACTCGCGATGTCGCTGCCCGACCCCGATTTTGAATCGACGCTCAACCAAGTCTCGGTCGAGATCGAGGCCCTGCAATCCGCCCTCCGCGCCGCGATCGAGTCGGTGCTGCCGGAATCGACCGGGGCCCGGGCCTGCGGGCGTGCCCTCGGCCTCACCCGGTTCCTCGGCTGGGCGACCTGGAACCTCGCCTACGCCCCCGACGTGCCCGCGGCGATCCGCTCGCTTCCGGGCGTGCAGGGATGGAAGTCGATCCTCGCCGCCCTGCGGAAGCACGGCTGTCCGGACGGGCGGCTCTCCAATCTCGAGAAGGCGGTCGCGAGCGTCACCGCGACCTTCTCGAGGCGCAAGATCAGCGTCACGCTGCTGCGCTCGATCGCGGTCGGCGGCCTCGACACCGAACGCGATGCGGCCCGGATGCGTTCCGCCCGCCGCGACGCCCGCGCCGCCGCCGAGATCCTGCACGGCGTGCGGGCAAACCTGAACGCGGTGGCGTCGATCGTCGGCCCGCCGAGTTCGGACGGCGTGGTCGACCTCGCATCGCTCAGCCTCTTCGCCGGTCTCGAGCGGCTGCGACCGGGCCCGGCGTGGCCGATTTTCCGCTGGAGCTATCACAATCGCGAGGCGGGAGGCGTCGCGCCGCAGCGAGCCCCGATCGAGCCCGGGCCGAATCCACCGCTCGTCGCGAGGCTCTCGTCGCCCGGCCTCGACGCCAGCGAGCTGCGGCTCGTCGAGCACTCGGAACATCCGACCTTCGAGTTCCTCGCCCCGCGGCCCGGACGCGCCGGCGGCCTGCAGGCGGCCTTCGGCGAGTGGACTCGCCGCGGCAGCCAGATCTCGTCGACGGAACCGCGGGCCGACATCTGCATGGTGGTGACCATCCCGACCCGGACCGCGATCCTCGATCTCTTCCTGCATCGCGACGTGCCGCTCGTGGGCGAGGCGGCGGCCGGCCTCTACGCCGCGCCCGACCCGATCAGCGTCGCGCGGATGAAGAGCGGCGATTACCAACTCATCGACTCGGGTCGGCTTCCGCTCGAGGCCGACGCGACGACGCCCGAGGGAAGCGGCCTGCCCGCCCGCTGGAAGTCCTGCGACGCCGCCTGGCGGACGCTGGTCGACCGCGGCATCCGGGCGATGGGCGGCCGACCGGCCGACTTCCGCCACATCCGCGTCGAGGTCCCCGATCCGCCGCTCCACGGCAGCGTGGCCCTGCGGTGGCGGTTTCAGTAGGCGGCGGCGAGTCCTCGTGACTGCCGTCCGCGCGCGGACGGTCGGAGCGCGGGGCGGCTGTCGGAAGGAGCCTCCGATCCCCTACAACGGTCGTCGTCGTCACCGTCAGCCGGTCCGTGCACCGCCTGACCGGTTTCCAAACCAGAGGATCGAGAAAGACCCATGAAAAGTCCGGCGAATCGAACGCTCCATGCCCGCCGGGCGAACCTCGCCGCCGGCGCCGCCCTCGTCGGCTGCACCCTCGCCGCGGCCAACCGGGCCGAAGCCCAAAACCTGCAGTACTCGACGATCACGTCGCTGACCCTGAGCGGCAGCG
>JBEIUL010000537.1:0-1816 GCA_040374395.1 Phycisphaeraceae bacterium | reverse complement strand
CCGCTCGACTCGGTCGGCGGCATCGCCGGCCGCGGCTCGGCGGTGGTGATGACCCTCGACGGCACGTCGTGGTCGACCTACGACCGTCTCACGCTGCCGGCCTCCGGCACGAGCGCCTCGAATTTCGGCCGCTCGGTCGCCTTCCGCGGCACGTCGATCCTCGTCGGCGGCCCGAAGCACACCCCGCCTGCCGGCGGGACGGTGCGGAGTTTCGAGGGGCCGTAGTCGACGTTGCGCCGGCCCATGGCCTGGTCCCCGATCCGAACCGGCGTGGATCACCGGTCCGAGTCGATGCCTCCGGAGCCTTCCGAATCGGGCCTCGAACACCTGTTGCTTCGGGCGTCCAATACGTACCCCGGAATCCATTCGTCCCACCCAATGGGGCACCGCCGGTCCGGGCGACATCGACGGCGACAGGAGCGTCGGTCCGGCCGACCTGGCCCTTCCCCTCGCCACCCCGGGGCTGATCTGCCGGGCGGTCAGTCGCGATACCGCACGTGGCACTCCTTGCAGGAGGCCGCGATGCCCTTGAGCATCCGCGAGAGCTCCGCGGGATCGACCCCTCCCTTGCGGTCGCGACGCAAGAGCGCGCCCTCGAGCTCGCTCGCCTCGGCGGAAATCCTCGGGTACCGCTCCGCGTGATCGGGCGGGTCCTTCGCCACCGCCGGATCCTTCGCGAGGTTCCGCAGCAGGTCGGCGAGCCGGCCCGTCTCGGCCGCCGGAACGAGGTCGGGATGCTCCGGAGGCACCGTCCAGCCGGCCTTCTCGATGTCCTTCAGGTGCTCGAACGCGAGATCGATCTCGACCATCGCCTTCACGAGATCGGGCGTGGCGGCGATCGGCGGGAAGGTCCCGTCGGCGACATCGATCGCGGCCGCGGGAACGACCGTCGCCGTCTCGACGCACCGGAAGAGCCCGGTGTAGCTCGGAGCCGTCCCGGAGACCTCCATCCGCGATCGCATCGTCGCGGCATCGGCAAGCCCGAGGGTCACGGCCGCGGCGCCGACCGCGGCCGCGCTGCGATGCTTCCCGTGGTGGCAGTGAACGTAGACCGGCCCGGGCAAGTCGCGGATCGCCCTCGCGATCTCGAGCGTGCGGTCGCGCGACATCCCGTCGTAACCGATCGGAAGATGGACGTAGCGGATGCCCTCGGCCCGCGCGAGGTCAACTTCGGGAGCGGCCCCGTCGACGCTTACGATCGTCCGCACGCCGAGCCGCCGCAGCGATTCGAATGCGGATTCGCCCTCCGGCGCCGCCCCTGACCAGATCCCCGGCACGTACGCGACCACCTGGTGCAGGCCCGGGAACTCCAACGGCTTCGGCTCGGCGATGCCGGGCGGCGCGAGCCGCGGCAGGAAGCTCGCCCGCACCGGCAGGTGATCAGACGGCCACCGGCCGTCGGGCCGCCGCGTGTCGATCTCCGCGGACATCGCCACCAGCCCGACCGTCGCCAGCACGAAGTCGATTCGCCCCGCGCCGGCCGAGTCGTTCCAGCCGTTGAACGTACCGGTTTCCGCCGCCGTCTGATTCGCGTCGCGCCACGCGTCGCGAAGGCCCGCCGAAACGAGCGTCCTCACCGCGACCGAACCCGGCCCGTCGTTGAGGTCACCGAGCAGCACCACCGGCTCCTCCGGCCGCTTCCGCTCGGCGATCCGTCGGGCGATCAGCCGCGATGACTCCTCGCGGGCCTTCCCGCCGCGATGGTCGAGGTGGGTATTGAAGACGTAGAACCCCCGGCCGTCCGCGCGATCGACGAGCCGCACGAACGTCGCGATGCGGGGCAGCGCCGCGTCCCACGAGCGCGATCCCGGCGTCT
>JBEIUL010000477.1:0-2169 GCA_040374395.1 Phycisphaeraceae bacterium | reverse complement strand
GTACACTGCCCCGATGCCGCTGCTCGAGGTGAAGGGCCTCCGGAAGACCTATGGGTCGCGACGCGTGGTCGACGACGTGTCGTTCTCGATCGCGGCGGGGGAGGTCGTCGGCCTGCTCGGCCGTAACGGCGCCGGCAAGACCACGTCCTTCCGGATGACGATCGGGATGATCACGCCGGAGACCGGTTCGGTCCGCTTCGACGGCCAGGACGTGACGTTCCTGCCCATGTACCGGCACGCCCTCGCGGGCATGGGCTACCTCAGCCAGGAGCCGAGCGTCTTCCAGCGGCTCACCTGCCGCGAGAACCTGCTCGCGATCCTCGAGACGCTGCGGCTGCCCCGTGAGACCCGGCACCAGCGGGCCGACGAGCTGCTCGACCGTTTCGGGCTGCGTCACAAGGCGAACGAGCAGGCCCGCACCTGCTCGGGCGGCGAGCGGCGGCGGCTCGAGATCGCGCGGGCCCTGGTGATGCGGCCGAAGCTCATGCTGCTCGACGAGCCGTTCGCGGCGGTCGATCCGCACACCGTCGAGGAGCTGCAGGCTGAGGTGCGGAGGCTCGCCGACCAGGGCATCGCGATGCTCATCACCGACCACAACGTGCAGCAGGCCCTGCGGATCTGCGACCGCGCGTACATCCTGCACCACGGGAAGAACCTCAAGGAGGGCCCGCCCCGCGAGATCATCAATGATCCCGAGGTGCGGTCGGCCTACCTCGCGTCGACGTTCCGGGGGGACGAGTTCGGATGAGTCGCATCGCCGTCGTCATCGTCCTCACCCTCGGGGTCCTCGCCCTCGGGCTCGCCGGTTGCGTCGAGCGGAAGGTGTCGATCACCAGCGTGCCGTCCGGCGCGACGGTCTGGGTGAACGACCGCGAGGTCGGCGTGACGCCGTGCGAGTTCGGCTTCACGCACTACGGGACCTTCGACGTGCGGCTTTCGCTCGACGGCCATGAGCCGCTGGTGACCGGTGCGGAGGCGATCCCCCCGTGGTGGGACTCGATCCCGTTCGATCTCTTCGCCGAGCTCCTGCCGGGAACTCGCCTGTCGCGCACCGACTGGACGTTCGAACTCGTGCCGAGCTCGGTCACGGGCGAGGAACTTCGGCGGCGGGCGGAGGAACTGCGCCTCCGGACGTCGCCGCCAGCGCCGGAAGCGTCCGCACCAGCATCGCGTTGAGCGCCTCGTTCGCGGGCGGCCACGCGTAGTCGCCGATCTCGGCGAGCGTGATCCAGCGGCATTCCGCGCTGCCGAGCGGCTTCGGCTCGATTCCGACCGGAGCCCGGGCGGCGACGGCGTGGATTCGGACCCGTGCCTCCCGCGCGGCCCGCTCGTCGAGGTGCTCGACCGCCCCGAGCGGCACCGCCGCCTCGAGGGGAAGCCCGGCCTCCTCGCGGGTCTCACGGATCGCGGCCGCGACGGCGTCCTCGCCGGGCTCGATCTTGCCGCCGGGAAGCTCCCAGAGCCCGCCCCGGATCGCGTGCTCATGCCGACGCGCGATCAGGATCTCGACCGCGGCCGGGATTCCGGCCCCCAGGGGTCGGAGCCGCCAGACCGCCGCCACCGCGACGTCGACGGGAACGGGCGGGTCGAGGCGGGGGTCTTTTGGCTGCAAATCCATGAATGAAAGGCACTTAACAAATAATCCGGAAATCATCCGGACGCGGTCCGACGGGGGCAGGTCCCCGGCTATCGTGACACCTTCCGCAGTGCTTCGCAAGGTCGCTCCCCGAGTGGGTCGACCCGTCCGGATGCATGCGGAAAACGCCTTTCGATCTTCTTCGTGGCCCCTTCGCTTGCGTCGGGGCACGTGCAGCGCCGCCCGGGTGTGTCGGAGCACTCGGGCGGCTCTCTTTTTACCGGTCAAGCCTCACTCAGAACGCGAACGAGAGCCCCGCGACGACCTGCAGCGCGTCGATGCCCGGGTTGTCGGAACCGGTCTGTGCGTTCGAGACGTGGAACCAGCGGAGGCCGAGCACGAGCCGCGTGCGGTCGTCGAGGCCGAGCGTGCCTCCGACGCCGGCCCGCGGCGTGAAGTTGAGCCGCGTGCCTCCGGGCGGCACATCGTCGCCGGTCCAGAGCAGGCCGATGCCCGCGTCGGCGAAGATCGACCAGTCGCGGTCGCCGAGGCGTCCCTCGAGGAAGTGCCAGGTGACGCCGATCGATCCGCCG
>JBEIUL010000233.1:0-4621 GCA_040374395.1 Phycisphaeraceae bacterium | reverse complement strand
GGTGCGAACCAGGTCTTCATCGACCTCGGCCGCTCGGACCGAATCGTCCCCGGAATGACGTTCGAGGTCTTCGACGACGCCAACGCAATCGGCGCCACCGACGGCAAGGGCGGGACCAACCGGGGCAAGGCCTCGATCCAGGTGATCCGCGTCGCCGACGGCACCTCGACCGCGAAGATCGTCCGCTCGACGACCGGCCGTCCGGTCGTGAAGGACGACGTGATCGCGAACGCCGTCTTCGATACCGACTACCGGTACAAGTTCCTCGTCCACGGCCGGTTCGACGTCGACGGCGACGGAAAGCCGAGCGAATCCGAGGCCGACTACCTCAAGAGCCGCATCGTCGAATGGGGTGGTGAATCGATCGCGGGCGACGCCCTGACCGGCGAGGTCGACTTCCTCGTGATCGGGGTCGCCCCGCCGATGCCCGCCCCGCTGCCGCCCGACGCGAGCGAGGCCCAGACCCTGGCCGCCCTCGAGCTCCGCAAGGCCCGCGAGGACTACGACCGCCTCTTCCAGCAGGCGGTGGACGCCAAGATCCCGGTCCTGAACTGGAACCGGTTCCAGGTGCTCACCGGCGGCGGAAGTCGGTGATGGGGTCCCGCGGCGGCCGTTGACGCCCGCCGCGACGCCATGCCGCCCGTCGTCGAGCCCCGAACGCTCGCCGTCCGAGCCCGCCACGCGGCGGAGTACGCCGCCCTCCGCCTTGCGTCGGGCCTGCTTGAGCCGTACCCGCCCGACCGAAACCTGGTGACCGCGGCCCGCATCGCGGACCTCGCCGCCCGCATCTCGCCCCGACGGACCGCCCGGGCCCGTGCGAACATCGCCCGCTCGTTTCCGGGCATGCCCGCGGCCGAGGTCGAACGCGTCGCCGCGGAGAGCATGCGGCACATGTTCGGGCTCTTCCTCGTCGATGCGATGGTCATGCCGCGGGTCGTGCGTGAATGGAGCTGGCCTCGCGTCGCCCGCTTCGACCGTTTCGCCGAGGCGATGCGGCTGCTCTCGGCTCGCGAACCATGCCTCTTCCTGACCGGCCACGTCGGGAACTGGGAGATCCTGGGCTACCTGCTCGCGCTGCTCGGCTTCCGCATGACGGCGCTCGCCCGGCCGCTCGACAATCCGCTGCTCTCCGACTGGCTCTTCCGGGCCCGCGAGTCGAGCGGGCTGCGGGTGATCACCAAGTGGGGCGCGACCGACGAGGTCCAGCGGGTGATCGAGTCGGGCGGAAAGGTCGGGTTCATCGCCGACCAGAACGCGGGCGACGATGGGCTCTTCGTGCCATTCTTCGGCCGGCTCGCGAGCAGTTACAAGTCGATCGGCCTGCTCGCGATCCGCTACCGCATCCCGGTCGTCGCGGGATACGCGGCCCGGCTCGACGGACGTTTCCGCTACGAGATCCGCGTCACCGACGTGATCCGGCCCGACGATTGGGAGTCGCAGCCCGATCCGCTCTTCTACCTCACCGCCCGCTACGCCCGCGCCCTCGAGACGATGGTCCGTGAGGAACCCGGCCAGTACCTCTGGATCCACCGCCGCTGGAAGAGCCGGCCGCGGCACGAGCGAGAGGGGAAGCCGATGCCCGATCGCCTCCGCGCCAAGCTCGAGTCCCTCCCCTGGATGACCCCGGAACTGCTCGCGGGCTGCTCCGCCCCGCTCGAACCATGAACGCCCCGCTCGCCGGAAAGACCATCCTTGTCGTCGACGACGATCCCGACATCCGCGGGGCGATCGAGGTCTCGCTCCGGTCGCTCGGGGCGACGGTGCTCTCGGCGGGCGACGGCGGACTCGCGGTCTCGATCATCCGCGAGCGATCGCCCGACCTCGTGGTGCTCGACATGATGCTGCCGAAGGCCTCGGGTTTCCTCGTGCTCGAGACGCTCGCCGACGAGAACCGGCGGCCGCCCACGATCATGGTGACCGCGAACCGCGGCCGGCGGCACCAGGCCTACGCCGAGGCGCTCGGCGTCGAGGGGTATTTCCTCAAGCCGGTTCCGCTCCAGGCGCTGCTCGACCGGATCGCCGCCCTGCTCGGCGGAAGCGGCGGCGACTCCCGCTACACTTGACCCCCCATGGCCCGCAGCCTGGTCATCCTCTCGGGAGATCCGCCCCGCGGCGACGGCTCGATGGCCGCGATCGGGACCCGTGCCGAGATCGTCCAGCGGCTCCGTCGCCTGAACACCGGGCCGCAGGTGCCCGGCGAGGACGTCCTCTACGGACCGGGCATCGAGATCGAGTTCCCGCCCGGTCAGGATCCCGTCACGCAGATGCTGCTCCGCACCAACGATGACGACCTCGCGTGGGACGTGATCGCGGCGATCTCTCGGGTGACGCACTGGAAGATGCTCGATCCCGGGACGGGCCGCGAGCTCCGGCTCTGAGCCAACGGCGTCGCCGCGAGCCACCACCGCCAATGCCCCAGGAGACGAAATCGATGCCCGATCCGCACGCCCCACGGCCGTCGCTCCGTCAGGGCGACGTGGTGACCGGGGCCGATCCCGACGAATTGCGGCGGGCCCTCGACGAGGCCCTCGATTACCGGGGCGACGTGACGCTCGTGCTGCGGGACGGACGGCGGGTCGAGGGCTACCTCTTCGACCGCATCCCCGGTGGCTCGCTGACCGACTCCTGGGCCAGGATCCTCCGCTCGGCCGACGGGGTGAAGGACCGCATCCGCTACGACGAGATCGCCGAGCTTCACGTGAGCGGCAAGGACACCGCCGCGGGCAAGACCTGGGAGAGCTGGCTCCGCCGCTACGCGGAGAAACGGTTCCGGGGCGAGGCGGCGTCGATCGAGAGCGAAAAGCTCGACTGACGAGGGCGCGGGCCGGCGTCAGCCGCCGGAGCCCAGGCCGCCAGCCTGCCGGCGGATCCCCTCGATCTCCGCGAGCATCGACTCGGTCCGGTCGATCGCGAGGTCGAGGGCGGAGCTGCCGAGGACGTGCCGCATCGCGTCGACCCGCCCCTGCTCCTGCATCTTGGCCTCGACGGCCTCCCGACCGGCCCGGAGCGACTCCAGAAGCCCTCTCGCCTCGGAGAGGAGGCGACGGACCTCCGCCTCGATGTCGCTCGGTTCGGTTCCCGGGGTTCCGGGGATCGGATTCGGTCGGTCCACCGACATGGAGGGGCAATGGTCGCAGGCCCGGACGGCGGAGACAAGCCCGGATCGGCCAGGTCCGGGAACGACGGAGGTGGGGAACCCTCCCTCGCGATCGCCGCGAGACCGCCGTTGGCTGCAGCCCGTTCCCGGACCGCCTCGGCGGTCGCCGGTTCCCGGGGCTGCCGCTAGTGTCTCGCTTCCCAAGGTCCCCTCCATGCGAGTCCTCGTCACCGGCGGTGCCGGCTACATCGGTTCCCACGCCTGCCTCCGCCTCCTGCTCGAGGGGGCGGAACGGGTCGTCTCGCTCGACAACCTCTCCCGGGGCCACCGCGCGGCCACCGCGATCCTCGAGAGGCTCGGCGGTCCTCGCTTCACCGCCCGCGAGCTCGAGCTCGCCGACACCGCCGCGATCACCGACCTCCTGAAGTCCGAGCGGATCGACCTCGTGCTGCACTTCGCGGCCCTCGCGGCGGTCGGCGAGTCGGTCGAGAAGCCGCTCCTCTACTGGCGGAACAACGTGGCCGGGACCGTCTCGCTGCTCGAGGCGATGGAGGCCGCGGGCGTCGCGAGCATGGTCTTTTCCTCGACCTGCGCGACCTACGGCGAGCCTGCGCCCGAGCGGATCCCGATCTCGGAGGAGTGCCCGCAGGCCCCGGTGAATCCCTACGGCGCGTCGAAACTTGCGTGCGAGCGGATCATCCTCGAACACGCCGAGTCGCGCCGCCGCCGCGGCGATCGCTTCGGCTACGCGATCCTCCGCTACTTCAACGTCGTGGGATGCGACCGGGGCGGACGCCTCGGCGAGGACCACCGCCCCGAGACGCTGCTCGTCCCGATCTGCCTCTCGGTCGCCGTCGCGCGACGGGAAAGCCTCTCGATCTTCGGCGAGGATTACCCCACGCCCGACGGCACGGGCATCCGCGACTACATCCACGTCGAGGACCTCGTCGACGCGCACGTTCGGGTGTCCGACGCGGTGCGGCGCGGCGAGGGCATGATCTTCAACCTCGGCACCGGTCGCGGCCACTCGGTTCTCGAGGTGCTCGAGTCGTGCCGGAAGGTCACGGGGCACCCGATCCCGGCCCGCAAGGCCGCCCGCCGCGCGGGCGACCCCGCCCGCCTCGTGAACGATCCGCGGAAGATCGAGCGGATCCTCGGCTGGAAGGCATCGATCGTCGATCTCGACGAGATCGTGCGGAGCGCCTGGGAATGGCGCAGGCGGCATCCCGACGGGTACCGCGGCTGAAGCCCGCTATCGTGCGGTGATGAGGACGTCCACGCCGACTCTCGCCGCGACCGTCGCCGCGCTCGTTTCCACCGCCGCGTGCATCGCGCAGTCATCCGGGTCGCAACCGCCGCTCGAGGAGGCAGCGCCCGCCCTGCGCTACGGCCAGGCCGGCAGCCTCGCGCTCGACCTCTCGGCGGCGTGGGCCACCGACCTCGACGACGGCAACTACTGGATGCCGCTCTCGATCGGCGTGAGCTGGTTCGCCGCCGACGGCTTCTCGCTTGATCTCGCCGCCG
>JBEIUL010000439.1:0-2447 GCA_040374395.1 Phycisphaeraceae bacterium | reverse complement strand
GTCGATGCCGTGGAGGCCGGCCGCAGCGAGGGCAAGCACGGCGGCGACCGCGGCCCACGCCCCGCCGACCTTCCACCTGATGCGGCGGCCCGCGAGGCGATGGAGGACGAAGAGCCACGCGGCCGCGAGCGGCGCCGCGACGTGCAGCCAGTAGACGATCGCGCGGCGGGCCGGGTCGCGCACCTCGACCGCCGCGGAACCGACGTCGGGCCGCAGGAGCAGCAGGCCCGTCACGAGCACGAGCACGCTCGCCGCCACCATGCCCCAGCCCATGCGCTTGGCGTTCACGTTCGGGCGGCTTCGCGTCGCCGAAAGATGCCCCGCGAGGAACACGATCGTCGGCAGCAAGAGCAGCAGCCCAAGCCCGAGGTGGACCAGCACCATCAGCAGGTAGAACTGGTTCTCGCGGCTGATGCCGGTCTTCCAGCCGAGGAACGTCACCGTCGACAGGTAGACGCTGTTCACCGCGAGGACGGCGAACAGCCCGAGCACGAGCTGAAGGACGATCTTCAGCTTCGGGCCGACCGGGGGCTGGAACCTGCGGGGAGCCGGCGAGCTCATGCGGACGAGTCTACAGAAGGGAACTCCGGGATCGAAAGGGCTTTTCGGCCCGAACCCGCCGGTCCCTCGGCCGGACCGCTAACTTCCCGAGCGGAACCGGGTGTTGAACCGGGCGTGCCGCGGCCCGGACGCGGGGTCGGGGGCCTCGCCGCGGGCCGGAAGCGGCCCCACCGTCTCGCCGTTCCCCGTGAAGAGGTCCATGTCCTTGCACCAGCCGTCGGTCTCAAGGACGAGCCGACGGGTCCAGCCGAGCGGGGTTTCCGCGGCCGCCGGATCGAACCGGAGGCGGACCTCCTCGCCCGGCCCGAAGATCGCGACCGAGTCGTCGGTCGCGGCGATGAGGTCGAGGCACGGGCCGAACTCGGTGTAGAGGCCCGCCTGGTGGCGACAATCCCAGAGCGGATCGCGCCGGGCGTAGTCGTAGTCGGGGCGCTTCCAGGGACGCGCGATCCGCCGCGGATAGCCGCACTCGGCGACGCTCGCGGCGACGAGCGGGAACTCGACGCGACGGGCCTCGGGGCAGGGCTCGACGCCGACGACCGCGAGTGAATCCCAGTAGATCTCGAGGTTCGACGCGATGCGGAGCCTGGTCGTTCCCGTCGGAAGATCCGCCAGCGGCAGCGACATCTCGCGCGGCATCCCCGCGGGATAGCCCCAGTCGACCAGCACGCGATGCCAGCGGCCGCCCGCGAACGCCTCGAGGTCGGGCGGATCGAACGCGGCGCCGGACTGGCTCGCCGCGAACATCGTCTGCGAGTACGGGTACTCGACCCAGCCGTGGGCGACGAGTGTCGGCATGCCCGGAAGCGAATCGAGCGGCTCGCGGAAGTCGAGCGTGACCTCGTGCGGCTTCTCCAGCCGGCCGAGGAAGCGGCGGTCGACGGGCCCCGGATCGACCGGCGTGAAGTCGGCGCGAAGCACGGCGGACAGCACGTTCCGCCCGCGGGCGTCGCGGGCCGCGTCGGGCAGGCGACGCTCGCGCCAGAAGCGAGGCTCACCGGTCGGGGCCGGGCCGCCGATGGCCATGCGCTCGTCGACGGTCATCGACCATCCGGGCGGCAGGTCGAAGGCGACGAGCCGCGCCGCGTCGAGGTAGCACGCCTCCTCCATCGGCTCGCCGAGGCGGATCTCGATCGCGCCGTCGCGGGGCGAGACCGCGAGATCCTTCGGGAAGATCACGCGTTCCCACGGCCGCGGCGGGGCGTACTGCGGCGAGCCGTCGGGGGCGATTCCCGCGAGGTAGCCGAGCCCGCCGACGCCGAGGCAATCGGTGACGAACGCGAAGCCGCCGTCCGCGGTCGACGCGAAGATCACGGGGCACGACGAGAGCTGCCGCTGCGTCTCGCCGATGCGGCGGACCGCGCCCGGCTCGACCGCGAGCTCGGTCTGGAAGACGCCGTCCGACCAGAGGAGCGAGAGGAAATCGACGCGGTCGGCGCCGGCCAGCGGGATCGCGACCGGCATGAGCGACTGTCCCGGGCCGCTCGCGAGCCGAGTGCCGGCGTCGGCGGCCCAGCGGTCGCCGATGCGGGCCACCGCCCGCGTGCCAAGGCCGCTCGCGTTCGAGCGCATCGCCTGGCTCGGGTCGGTGCGGCCGCTGAAGGCGACGGTCGCGTAGGCGGGACGCGCGTCCGAGCCGATGAGAAGGCGCAGTTGGCCGTTCACGATCGCGGCGATCGACGGACCGCGGGCGTCAAGAGTGGCGGGCGCCCACGCTTGCGGCGGTGCGTCGAAGGCGAGACCGAACGCGCCGCCGCCGTCGAGCCGGTTCGCGGCGATGCCGAAGCCCTCGGCCGAGAGCGCCTCGGCCACGCCGTCGCCGTCGAGGTCGACGATCGCGAGGCCACGGGCGGCGCGGCCGCCGCGCAGGGCCTCGTCCGTCCACG
>JBEIUL010000577.1:0-1583 GCA_040374395.1 Phycisphaeraceae bacterium | reverse complement strand
GTCGGCCGGGCGATGAACGAGGTGTTCCCGCCGCGGAAGCGGCCCGACGGCGGGTCGCCCGCCCTCGAGGTCACCGGCCTGAGATCGGGCCCCGCCGTCCGCGACGTCTCGATCTCGGTCGCGCCGGGCGAGATCCTCGGCCTCGCGGGTCTCGTCGGCAGCGGCCGCACCGAGACCGCGGAAGCGATCTTCGGCCTGCGGAAGGTCGACGCCGGCGAGATCCGGCTCTTCGGCACCCCGGTGCGATTCCGCTCGCCGAAGCGGGCGAAGGCCGCCGGCCTCGCGTACGTCTCGGAGGACCGCAAGGGTCGCGGTGTCCACCTTGACCTGTCCTGCGGGACCAACGTCACCCTCGCGAACCTCGAGGCGTACGGGCGAATCTTCCCGAACCGAACCCGCGAGCGGGCGAGCGTCCGGGGCTGGATCGATCGGCTCTCGGTGAAGGCCCCCGACGCCTCGGCCCCGATCCGGACCCTCTCCGGCGGCAACATGCAGAAGCTCGCGGTCGCGAAGTGGCTTGACACGAAGCCGCGGGTGCTCGTCCTCGACGAGCCGACCCGCGGCATCGACCTCGGGGCGAAGCGGCAGATGTACGCCCTGATCGCGGAACTCGCGGCGGGCGGCGTGGCCTGCGTGGTCATCTCGAGCGAGCTGCCCGAGCTCATCGGCCTCTGCCACCGGATCGCCGTGCTGCGGAATGGCCGCGTCGCGGGTACCGTCGACGCCGCGACCGCGACGGAGGAGTCGCTCATTCGCCTCGCGGCGGGAGTCGACGCCGCCCATGAATCACCCCCGGCCGGAGCCGCCGCCTGATGTCCGAAGCCTCGACCCTCCGCCTGACCCTCGCCCGCATCGGTCGCCGTCTCGAGACCTGGGGCCCGGTGTTCGCGCTCGTCCTCCTGCTCGGCTACAACGGCTTCTTCGGCGAGAACGCCGAGCTCTTCCGGCGGCCGGAGAACCTCCGCAACATCGTGAACCAGAACGCGGCGATGGGGATCGTCGCGGTCGGGATGACGCTCGTGATCATCGCGGGCGGCATCGACCTGTCGGTCGGCAGCATCATGGCCCTCGCGGGGGCGACGGCCCTGACGCTCGTGAACCGGTTCATGGCCGGCTCCGAGGGTGATCCCGGCCTGTCCGAAGGGACCGCCGTCGCATTCGGCCTCGCGATCGGCCTCGCCGCGGGTCTCGGCTGCGGCCTGCTCAACGGCCTCCTCGTGACCGTCGGCCGGATCCCCGCGTTCATCGCGACCCTCGGCGGCCTCGTCGCCTACCGCTCGATCACCCTCGCGATTGCCGACGCCGGCGAGATCCGCAGCGAGAGCCCCGAGCTTTTCGGCTCGTTCGGCTCGATGCAGTTCCCGTTCCTGCCGCTGTCCGACCGGACCGTCACCATCACCCTGAACATCATCCTGTTCGTCGTGGTGGCGATCGTGGGCCAAGTTCTGCTCTCGCGGACCCGCTTCGGCCGCCACCTCGTCGCGGTCGGGGGCAACGAGCAGGCCGCCCGCTACTCGGCAATTCCCGTGGGCCTCGTCCGCCTCGGGGCGTTCGCGATCATGGGGGCATGCGCGGGCCTCGCC
>JBEIUL010000140.1:0-6296 GCA_040374395.1 Phycisphaeraceae bacterium | reverse complement strand
GTCGAGCGGCTCGCCGAGCCCGCGATCGTCGCCCGGCCGCCCCTCGACGCGGCATCGCTCGCCGCCGAGCTGCGCCGCGTCCACGGGCCCGACGACGATCGCTGGATCGCCCGGATCCTGCCGATCCCGGCCACGCCCGGACGCTCGACCGCGATCCGCACGGCGCTCGCCGAAGGCCTGCCGACCGACGAGCTCGACACCGAGGTCCTCCGGCACTGCCGCGAGCGGGGCCTCTACCGCTCGCCCTGACCTTGGCCTCGCCCGATGCGGGTACCCTTCCCGTCCCGCATGGACCTCTCCCCCAACGCCCGCTACGTGATCCGCCGCGACGGGAAGGACTACGGCCCCTACGACGGGGCGACGCTGTCCCGCTACGTCGCGGAAGGCTCGATCGACGGCGACGACCTCGTGCGGCCCGAATCGGGCACGACGTGGACGACGGTGGGCGAACTGATGCCGTCGACCGCGCCGCCGCCGGTGCCGCCGTACCCACCGGTCCCCGGCGGTCCCTCCGCGCCGCCGACCTTTCCGGCTACCCCATCGACCGGCCTTCCCGCGGTCTCGTACGTGGGCGGCGTCCTGGTCACCATCTTCTGCTGCCAGGTCACGGGGGCCATCGCCCTCGTCTTCGCCGGCCTCGCGAACACCGCGGCGGCCCGCGGCGACGCCGCCGGGTACGCGTCGAACCGCTCGCAGGCGACGGCGTGGATCTGGGTGAGCGTGGCCGTCGGCCTGGTCGTCTGCATCGGCTACGCCTTTGTCCAGTGGGTCATGGCCGCGGCAATCCGGGGGGGCGGCCCGTGAGTCCTATCATCCCGACCTTCGCATGAGCGACTCCCCCACCGGAACCGGCGCGGTCGAACGCATCGCCTTCGTCAGCCTCGGCTGCCCGAAGAACCTCGTCGACAGCGAGAAGATGCTCGGCACCCTGCGCGGCGCCGGGCTCACGCTCGTTCCCGAGGACGGCAAGCCCGACGCGATCGTGATCAACACCTGCGGCTTCCTCGAGGCGAGCAAGGACGAGTCGCTCGGCGTCATCAAGGACGCGATCGCCCGCAAGGAGGCCGGCGAGCTCAAGCGGGTCGTCGTCGCCGGCTGCCTCGTGCAGCGGCACCGGGCGAGGATGCTGGAATGGGCCCCCGGCATCGACGCGATGATCGGCGTCTTCGACCGCGACCACGTGCTCGACGCGGTGCGCGGCGCCCCTGCGGAACGCGCCGCCCCCGCCGCCGACGGGCCGCGGTACTGGATCGCGGGCAACGCCCTGCAGGCGGCCAAGGAACGCGGGCACGACACCGTCGGGCTGACCGTGAACGGCAAGGACGGCAAGGGCATCGGCTACTTCGAGGGCGACGCGAACCGCTTCCGCCTGACGCCGCGGCACTGGGCGTACCTCCGCGTGAGCGAGGGGTGCAACCAGCGGTGCGCGTTCTGCACCATCCCGTCGATCCGCGGCAAGATGCGCTCGAAGCCGCTCGACGAGATCGTGGCCGAGGCCCGCGGCCTGCTTGCCGACGGGGCGTTCGAGCTCAATCTCATCGGGCAGGACACCACCTCGTTCGGCATGGACATCGGCGACGCGGGCGGGCTCGAGGGCATGCTCGAGTCGCTCGACGCCGCGGTCCGCGACCACGGCGACGGCTGGCTGCGGCTCATGTACGCCTACCCGTCGACCTTCACCGACTCGATGATCGACTGCCTCGGCCGCCTCGAGAAGGTGGTCAAGTACCTCGACATCCCGTTGCAGCACGCGAGCGACCGGATGCTCAAGCTCATGCGGCGGAACGTGACCGCGGGGCAGCAGCGCGAGCTGCTCGAGAAGCTCCGCGAACGCATCCCCGGCATGGCGATCCGCACCACGTTCATCACCGGTTTCCCCGGCGAGACCGACGCCGACCACGAGGCGCTCGTCGAGCTCGTCCGCGAGTTCGGCTTCGACATGATGGGTGTGTTCAAGTACTCGCGCGAGGACGGCACGCCCGCGGGAACCATGGACGAGGATCCCGAACTCCACGTGCCCGACGAGGTGAAGCTCGAGCGGGAGCGCGAGCTCATGCTCGCCCAGCAGGAGGTCGCCTTCGGAAACGCCGAGTACCTCGCCGAGCGGAAGTGCCAGTTCGACGTGCTCATCGACGGCCCGGCGGCGGGCGGCACGGTCGGGCGGGCGACGTCGGGCGTGTCGAAGGGCGGTTCGCTCCACGTGGGCCGTGCGTATTTCCAGGCCCCGCAGATCGATTCGCTGACCTACGTGCAGAGCTCGGCGCCGCTCGCGGCGGGCGAGCTCGTCCGCTGCACGGTCGTGGCGAGCGACGGCTACGACCTCATCGCCCAGCCCACCGAGGACGTGGGCCGGGCCGTCCAGCTGACGGTCGTGCGGTGAGGAGGCGGGATTCCGGGGAACCCCGGTCGCCCCGCGCCGTATCCTCCGCGGCATGATCGCCCTCCCGCTCGTCGCGGTCGCCCTCGCACTCGCGATCGCCCTTCCCGCACCGGCCCAGGTCGACCCGCCTTCGGGCGCGAACCCGCCGCGGCCGAAGATCACCCTGCCGCCGCTCGAACCCCGTCCCCGCAACGTCACGACGCTGCAGATGGATCCCGAGCGGCCCGAACCGATCGTCGCGTGGTGGTCGAACGGCACGCAGACGCTCGAGCTCCGCGAGGACGGTTCCTACCGGCTCTGGAAGTCCGCCGGACGCCATCGCGAGCCCGACGAGATCGGACGGTGGGATCGCCAGAACCACGCGACGTTCTGGCTCGACCCCTACTCGCGGCGCAAGGAGGAGCGGGCCCGCTGCTCGCTGTCGATCGTCGAGGGCGAGGTGGTCACGACGCTGCGCACGTTCCCCCCGCTCGTGCGGCTCGCGGGTCCGCCCCCGTCGCCCGAGGACGCCCTGATCGGCGTCTGGGTCGGCGACGGCGGAAGCCTCGAGCTGCGTGCGGACGGCCGGTATCGGCTCGTCGCGCCGCGGGTCGACGGCACCCCGGTCGCGATCGCCGGCCACGAGGGAACGTGGAGGCTCGACCGCGAACGGGTCGTTCTCACGCCACGCAGCCCGTCGGTCGCCGCGGTCACCGTGCGGATCGAGGCCCCGAAGCCCGATCCCGCCCGAGCGGGCCAACCCGGGCCGCCGAGGCTGCGCTCGGTCGAGGGCACGCTCGAGAAAGTCGAGCCGAAGGCGGTCAACCCGCCGACCGCGCCGGCGGACGAAGCACGCTGAACGTCTCGCCGGGCAGGTTCCGGACCAACGTCCATCCGATGAGGATGATCGCCAGCGCCAGTCCGAGTCGCGCCGCGGCCTGCGGCGGAAGCGGACTGCGCGGCCAGCGTCCGGTCCAGGCCGCCCTCGCCATCGCGATCGCGGCGACCGCGGCGAACGGCACGCCGACGAGGATCAGCATCGGGTTGTGACGCCACGCCATGGCGAGGTCGCCCCGCAGAAGGAAGTGCACGGCGCGGGTCGATCCGCAGCCCGCGCACGCCAGCCCGAGCGTGGCCGACGGGCACCGCGGCAGGAAGCCGAGGTCGGACGGATGGTGCCGTGCGAGAACGCCCAGCAGGGCAACCGCCCCCACGATCCCCGCGACGGCCGCGACCCGGACCGCCCATCTCGGCGCCCGGCCCTCCGGGGCGCGGGGCGGAGGTGGAGGCGGCGAGGCGGACACCCCCGCATGGTACGGAACGCGCGGACCGAATCCCGTCGCCGCCCGATCGCGAAACGGCGGCCATGCCGGAACTTCCCGAGGTCGAGCGCGGCCGACTGGTGCTCGAGGCCGTGACCCGCGGCCGCCGCATCGAGGCCGTGGCGTGCGCCGACGACCGGATCGTCTTCGACCGGCAGTCGCCGCTCGCCGTGAAGCGTGCCCTGGTCGGCCGCCTCGCCGTCGCCGCATGCCGCCGCGGCAAGCACCTCTGGCTCGAGCTCGACCGTCCGCCGTTCCCCTGCTTCCATTTCGGCATGACCGGATCGTTCCAGGGCTACCGCGACGAGTCGGAACGGCCGCGGTTCTGGAAGATCGAGCTCACGCTCGACCACGGCCTCCGGCTCGCGATGACCGACGCCCGCCGCTTCGGCCGCATCCGCCTCGCCCGCGATCCGCTGGCCGAGGAGCCGATCCGGTCGCTCGGCTTCGATCCGCACCTCGACCTGCCGGGACCGGCCGAGTTCCTCCGCCTCTGCCGCGGGCGGACGGTGACCGCCAAGGGACTCCTTCTCGACCAGTCGTTCGCGGCCGGCGTGGGAAATTGGATCGCCGACGAGATCCTCTACCAGGCCGGCATCGACCCGCGGGCACGGGTCGCGGACCTTTCCGACGCCGACCTGAGGTCGATGCGCACGCGACTGAAGGCGATCATCGACCTGGCGGTGCGCGAGAAGTCGCAGTCGTCGCGCTATCCGCGCTCGTGGCTCTTCCACTACCGCTGGGGCAAGCCGAAGGGCGCGGTCGACGCCCGGGGCGAGGCGATCTCGTTCGCGACGGTCGCGGGCCGGACCACCGCGTGGGTCCCGGCGCGGCAGCCGATCGGCTCGCGGCGGGGCCGGAAGGCCGGGAAGGGCTGATCGCGTGTTCGCCTCCGGCTGGTCCTCGACGTGGTGGCCCCGCTTCCATGATCCCGCGTGGCGGCCGGCGTGGCGGGAACTGCTCGCGACGCACTGGGAGGCGAACCTCGCGATGCTCCGCTCGCCGCGGGCGGTCGGCGGGTTCCTCGCGCTGGCATTCCTGCCGTTGGCCGGCCTGCTCATCGCCTGGTGGTGGCTGGGCTTCCTCGACGCCGACGATCCGGCCCTCGCCCGCGGCCCCTCCGCGATCGCCACGCTGCTTGCGACCCTGGTGCCTTTCGCGGTCGCCCAGCACCTGGCGTTCGTGCAGGCGATGAACCTGACCTACGGCCCGTTCGTGCGGAAGGCGATCGACCGCCGGGGGACGCCCGCGTGCCTGCGGTGCGGACAGCTCCTCGGGCCGGTCCCGGGGCCCGCGTGCCCGGAATGCGGCCACGCGAGAGCGACCGGCGGCCCGGTCGGGTCTTGAGATAGAATGCGGTTCTCGCGGCATTTCCGCCGCGACCCCGATGGCCCCCCCCGTGCCGATCCGCAACTTCTCCATCATCGCCCACATCGACCACGGGAAGAGCACCCTCGCCGACCGCCTGCTGCAGGCGACCAAGGCGGTGAGCGAGCGCGAGGCGAAGGCCCAGCTCCTCGACTCGATGGACCTCGAGCGAGAGCGCGGCATCACCATCAAGGCCTCGGCGGTGACGGTCACGCACCGGCACAACGGCCAGGACTTCCAGCTCAACTTCATCGACACGCCCGGCCACGTCGACTTCGCCTACGAGGTCTCGCGGGCCCTGACCGCGTGCGAGGGGGCGATCCTCGTCGTCGACTCGACGCAAGGCGTGCAGGCCCAGACCGTCGCGAACGCCTACCTCGCGGTGTCGAACGACCTCGAGTTGATTCCCGTCATCAACAAGATCGACCTCCCCGCCGCCGACCCCGACAAGGTCGCGATGGAGATCGAGCAGGTGCTCGGCCTGCCCGCCGAGGACTGCATCCTGGTGAGCGCGAAGACCGGCCGGGGCATCCCCGAGCTGCTCGCGGCGATCTGCGACCGGCTGCCCTCGCCGCGGGCCGCGGTCACCCCGAAGCTGCGGGCCCTGATCTTCGACAGCCACTACGACGACTACAAGGGCGTGGTGGTCTACTTCCGCGTCTTCGACGGGAAGATCCGCCTCGGCGACAAGGTGCGGATGATGGGCACCGGCCGCGTCTTCAGCGTGACCGAGCTCGGCCGCTACACGCCGTTCCCGAAGAAGGTCGAGGGGCTCGACACCGCCGAGGTGGGCTACTTCACCGCGAGCATCAAGAGCCTCGGCGACGTCCGCGTCGGCGACACCGTAACGCTCGAGAACGACCCGGCTTCCGAGCCGCTCCCCGGCTATGAAGAACCGAAGCAGATGGTCTTCTGCGACTTCTACCCGGCGAGCGCCGGCGAGGAGACCAGCGGCAAGCGCGGCGACTTCGAGGCCCTCCGCGAGGCGATGGAGAAGCTCCACCTGAACGACGCGAGCTTCACCTACGAGGTCGAGCACAGCGAGGCCCTCGGCTTCGGCTTCCGCTGCGGCTTCCTCGGCCTCCTCCACATGGACATCATCCAGGAGCGGCTCGAGCGCGAGGGCGGCCTCGAGGTGGTGCAGACCGCCCCGACCGTCTCGTACCTGGTCGACCTGAACGACGGCACGCAGGTCGAGATCCACAACCCCGCCGACCTGCCCGACCTCTCGAAGGTGAAGGCGATCC
>JBEIUL010000260.1:0-4348 GCA_040374395.1 Phycisphaeraceae bacterium | reverse complement strand
GCCGCCGCCGTCGCGGCCGACTCGGGGCGAACCGGTCTCGGCGAGCTCGACGCGACGATGGATTCGCTGCGGAACTCGGCGGCGAACGTCGGGGCGAAGTTCGCGACCATCGCCGAGCGGTCGCGGGCGATCGGCGACGTTGTCCACGCGATGGTCCGCGTCGCGTCGCAGACGAACCTGCTCTCGATCAACGCCGAGCTCGAGGCCGAGAAGGCCGCGACCGGCGGCCGCTCGGCCGGCGGGTTCGCCGCGGTCGCCCGTGAGATCCGCCTGCTCGCCGACCGGACCGCGGCGGCGGCGCTCGATATCGAGGCGGACGTGCGGCTCATGCAGACGGCGATGCGCGAGGGCGACGACGAGCTCTCGCTGCTGAACGCCTCGGTCGAGGCGGCCGACCTGCGGGTCGCCGACGTCTCGGGCCGGTTCACCCGCATCCTCGACGAGGTCCAGGCCTCGGGCGACCGGTTCGGCCGGCTCGGCGCCGGCATCTCGCAGCAGACCGCGGGCATCCGCCAGATCACCGAGGCGACCGCGGCCCTCGACGACATCGCCCGCGGCACCGCGGCGTCGCTCGGCGAGTTCACCGTCGCGGCCGAGCGCCTCCGCGAGGTGACCGAGACGCTGCGGAGCCAGGTCGCCCGCTTCCGGACCGACGCTCCGGCGTGACCTTCGCCCTCGCCGCGTCGCGGGTCCGCCGGTCGGCCTTCGAGATCAGTCCGGGCGAACGGGCCGCCACGCGAAACGCCCGCTCGACGAGCTTCAGCAGCGCGGCGAGGTCGACCCCGCCGCGCGGGCGCAGCTCGAGGCAACTCTTCCCGCTCATGAAGGGCTTCAGCTCGTCACCGAGCTCGGCGTGCACTGCGGGCGAGCACAGGTAGATCATCGGGGCCCGCTTCCGCATCGCGAACCCGGCCAGCCACTCGCCATCGCGCATCGCCACGGGAAAACCGCCGTACATCGAGATCGCGCCCCTGCCGGGAAAGACCTTCTCGAGCATGCGGCACAGTTGCTCGGCGAGCGGCCGGTCGGCGACCGCCACCGTGGCGAGGTAGGCCTTGCGGTCGTACGCGGCGAGTCGCGGGGCGGAGGGCATCGGGTCACGATACCGGGCGGCAACGGGCGGCCGCGCTCAGCCTTGCTCAGCCGCGCGCCGCGAGGAACTCGCGGGCCCGCCGCGGATCCGAGCAGTGCTCGACGAGCGCGAGCCCGAGGGCCACCGCCGCGAGCCGCCGCTGCCCGCGAAGCTCGGCCATCGCCGCGACGCGGGCGAGCGGGCTGCGCACGCCGCCGCGGACACCCCCGCGAACGCTCAGGATCGACGCCGTGGCCGACAGGCGCGAGATCGCCCCCCCGAGCCGCCTCCGCCGCGGCGGCGCGGCCTTGCCCTTCTTCGCGACCTCCTTGTCGAAGGGCACGTCGCGGAACGCCGGATGCAGCCGGTGCAGGGCGTCGGTCTGCAGGTCGTTCTCGAGGGCGAGCCGCACCGGCAGCCGCGAGACGAACGCGCAGAGCTCGCGGTCCATGAACGGCACCTGGATGTTCGTACCGCCGCAGATCCCGAGCGGCGCGAGCGAGATGCACCGGCGGCCCCAGTTCGCGAAGCTGAACGCGGTGAGCGGATTCGGCCAGTCGGCGCGGCGGGCGAGCTCGGCGCCGACCTGGGCGTGGGCGGTCGCGGCCGAGCCGTCGAACCAGCCGGCGACCTTCGAGAGGCGATCCGCCGTCGCGGGCGGCACGCCGAAGGTCCAGCGGAAGAGCTCCTCGCTCCAGCCGGGCATGTCGCCCCGCTCGAATCGCCCGAGGAACGCCGGCTGGCAGGTCTCGCCGCGGGTCATCGCGCCGACGCCGAGCCCGTCGTGCCATCCGCCGGCGAGCTCTCGGAGCCGCGAGAACAACGGCACCATCCAGGTGTGCTCGCCCGCCTCGAGTCCGCAGCGGGCGTGCTTCCGCAGCTCGTCGCGCGGCCAGACCGTCGGGGCGGCGACGAGCTCGTGCCGGATGCCGAGCCGTCGGGCGAGCTCGGCGGCGACGATCGCGTCGGGCTCGTCGGCCTTGCCGAAGGTCACGCAGAGGTCGGGCTTCTCGCCCATCGCGACCAGCTCGAGCAGGATCATCCGCGAATCGCGGCCTCCGCTCAGCGGAAGCACGAGCGGCCGCGCCAGCGGCGGCCGTCGCCGCATCGCCTGGCGGAAGAGGTGGGCATAGCCCTCGACGCCCTCGTCGACGCTCGCGAGCGGTGCCCCGGGCCGCGGCGCCCCGTCACCCGAGACGGTGATCGCGCCGTCCTTCCAGCGCACGGTCCGCCCCGCCTCGACGCGACGGACGTGCCGGAACGGCGTGGTCTCGCCGAGGTAGAAGCCAAGCCGCGCGTAGAGGCCCGTCGCCGCCGCGTCGGGCTCGCCCGGCGCCCCGGCCGCGACGGCCGCGATCGGATTGTTCGCGACGACGCAGCGCTCGGCCGAGGCGAACAGGTAGAGCGGCAGGTAGCCGTACGGATCGCTCGTGATCTCGATCGCGCCGTCCCGCACCGCCCAGCCGCCGGCGACGCCCGCCTCGCGGCCGGCGGCGTCGGGCACCGCGACGCCGCCCGACCAGACGGGCGTGCCCGAGACGGACACGCGGCCGTCGCGGGCGAGGTCGAGCGTGACGGAGGCGGTGGGCGGGAACGGGGACATCGGGACCCATTCCATCGGACGGGCGGCCGTCTCCGGAACGGGAATATCCCGTGAAATCGCGACCTTTCCCGAGGTCAGGCCTTCCCGTCGAGCTTCGCCATCATCGAGAGGAAGTCGACGCACCGGCTCGCGTAGCCGAACTCGTTGTCGTACCAGCTCACGACCTTGAAGAAGCGGTCGTTCAGCTGGATGCCGGCGCCGGCGTCGACGATCGAGCTGCGGGGGTCACCGATGAAGTCGCTCGAGACGACCTCCTCGTCGGTGTATCCGAGGACGCCCTTCATCGGCCCGTCCGCCGCCGCCTTCAGGGCCGCGTGGATCGCCTCGAGCGAGGTCGGCTTCGCGCTGCGGAAGGTCAGGTCGACGCACGAGACGTCGGCGGTCGGAACGCGGAAGCTCATGCCGGTGAGCTTGCCCTTGACCTCGGGGATGCAGAGGGCGCACGCCTTCGCGGCGCCGGTCGAGGCGGGGATGATGTTCTGGTAGCCGTTGCGGCCACCGCGCCAGTCCTTCCTGCTCGGGCCGTCCTGCGTCGGCTGCGTCGCGGTGACCGCGTGCACCGTGGTCATCAGGCCCTCCTCGAGGCCGCAGTGGGCGAGGATCACCTTGACCACCGGGGCGAGGCAGTTCGTGGTGCAGCTCGCGTTCGAGACGACGGTGTGCCTCGCGGGGTCGTACTGCCCCTCGTTCACGCCGATCACGAAGGTCGGCACGTCGTCGCTCTTGGTCGGGGCCGAGATCACGACCCGCTTCGCGCCGGCCGCGAGATGCTTGCGGGCGTCGTCGCCCGAGGTGAACAGCCCGGTCGCCTCGAGCACGTAATCGCAGCCGAGGTCCTTCCACGGCAGCTGGGCGGGGTCCTTGACCGCCGTGCAGCGGGTGACCTTGCCGTCGCACTTCAGCGTCTCGCCCTCGGCCACGACGGTCTTCGCGAACCGCCGGTGCATGGTGTCGCGGTTGACGAGATAGGCCAGGTTGTCGGCGGGCACGAGGTCGTTCACGCCGACGAACTCGATGCCGCCGCGGAGCATGCCGATGCGGTAGACGAGGCGACCGATGCGACCGAAACCGTTGATGCCGACGCGAATGGCCATGGGAGGCTCCGAGGGAAGGGAGAGTGGGACGGAAGGGCCCGGCCCGGGCTGGCGGAAAGGCGGGGACGGTAGGTCGGCCCGCCGCCGGTGGCAAGTTCAGCGGGCGTTCCGCAGGGCGAGGTCGGCGATCCGGGGCGAGATGGTGAAGAGCCCCGCCCCGAGCCGGGTCAGGAGGCTCGTCCAGACCTCGCTCCGGGGCCGCGCGAGGCAGTCGACGACCGCCCGGGCGACCCGCTCCGGCGGCTGCACGAACAGCTTCGGGGCGTGATCGGGGACCGTCTTTCCGGCGTTCTTCGGGAGGTGCCCGGCGCTGATCTCGAAGAACTCGGTCTCGGTGGTGACCGGATGGACGGTCGAGACCTCGATGCCGTGCGGGGCGAGCTCGTACCGCATCGACCGGGCGAGCAGGGCCTGCGCGGCCTTCGTCGCCGAGTACGGGCCGTAGCCCGGCAGCGTGAAGCGGGCGACGCACGAGCTGCAGTTCAGCAGGTGTCCCGGACGGCCCGCCGCGAGCAGCCGACGGGCGGCGCCGCGCAGCAGGTCGGTCGAGGCGAAGAAGTTCACCTCGAACATGCGCCG
>JBEIUL010000492.1:0-2077 GCA_040374395.1 Phycisphaeraceae bacterium | reverse complement strand
GCCGCGGCGGCGGCAACGAGGGCGGTCTTCACGGTGTTCTTCATGACTTCTGACTCTCCTGAAGGGGTTGGACGCCTGGTTGGACTGTCGAGTCCGAGCGTGACGCGGGGGCGTCGGGGTTCCGGGGGATGGATGGCGGCGGGACCGTTCCCGTCGCCGCGATTCGGTCAAGGGATCAATGGGCGTGGGCGTGCCCGTCGTGGCCGTGGCCAGGCTCGTTGCCGTGCTCGTGCTCATGCTCGTGATCGCCGTGGTGGCTCATCGTGCTGATGAACACGGCCGAGAGGAACATGAACACGAACGCCTGGAGGAACGCGACGAACAGCTCGAGGAAGGTGATGACGACGGCGAAGAGGCCCGCCACCGAGGCCACCGCGATCTTCAGGGCGAAGATCGGGGCCATGCCGCCGAACATGTAGAGGGTGGCCATGAGGGTGTGGCCGCCGACCATGTTGGCGAAGAGTCGGATCGCGAGGGCCGTCGGCTTGATGATGAGGCCGAGGAGCTCGACGACGAAGATGATCGGGATCACCGGCCAGAGGCCCTTGGGCCCGGTCACGATGTCCTTGCCGCCGGCGAGGTGCTCGAGCCAGCCCTTGACGCCGAGCTCGCGGAAGGCCTGCACCTGGATCGCGAAGAACACGACGGTGGCGAGGCCGAGGTTGGCGAAGATGTTCGCGGTGACGGTCGTCCAGACCGGCTTCGACGAGGCGACCGCCCCGCCGCCCTCGGTGGTGCCGATGATCAGGTCCTTCAGGTCGCCCAGCGGGATGAGCCCGAAGAGGTTCAGGCTGAGCACGAAGCAGAAGAGCGTGAGCAGGAACGGGGCCCAGCGGCGGGTCTGGTCCTTGCCCATGACGCCCTCGAGCATCCCGAGGATGTACCCGACGACCGCGTCGACCAGCTGGCCGATCCGGCCGCGGGGCAGGTACCGGCGGGCTCCCATCGACTCGGGCCCGGTCGCGATCGACCGCGAGGCGAGGGTCAGGACGAGAACCGTCACCACCCCGCCGAAGACGAGCATGAACGTGCCGATCTGCAGCGGCCAGCCGTCGCCGGTGTCGACCACGGGCTTGTCGAGGACGTGGGCCAGCGGGTTGTTGCCGGCGGCGAGGAAGGTGTTCATCGCATCGAGACTCGGACCGAATGCCGGACACCGCCGCCGGCACCGAGCCGTCGAGCGCCCCCGACCCGTGACCCGCGATCTCCGGTGAGCCTCACTCCGGGCCGTCGAACGGGCGTTCGGCGGGCCGGGGGGACGCGTTCCACGCGGCGCGGGAGAGGACGAGCGATTCCGCGAGAAGGGCGAGGCCGTAGCCGGCCACCCCGCCGAGGAACATCGCCCCTCCGGGCAGAAGGGCCGCGAAGTATACAGAGCCGAGTAGGAGAGGTGTGACGGTCAGGCGAATCACCGTCGAGCCGAGCCAGATCGTCTGCCACGCGAGCGCCGGGCGGGGTTTCCACGGCGCGAACGCGAAGATCGAGACCGCGCAGACTGCGATCGCGACGAGGCCCCCGACACCGGCCGCGACGGCGGTCTCCCTTCCTCTTCCGGAAGGCAGATCGAGGATCGCGAGGAGGCCGCATCCGACCAGCAGCACCACCCCCGCAACGGCGATCGAAGCCGCCAGCGGACGAACGGGGACACCAAAAGGCGGGGCAGGCTTGAAGTTATTGGCCACTTCGAGCCCTCACGTCACCCCTGCCCGAGATCCCGGGCTTCCGGGTCGGTCCTAGCGATTCCTGCAATTGCAGCGATCGGCGGACCAGCGACCACATCCCGACGAGGACTCCGACCCCGCCACCGGCCACCAATCCCCACGGCGCCGACCCGAAGACCCAGTCGACCCCAGCCCCGAGCAGCAGCCCCGCGATCGCCTCGGAAGCGCTCATGTATCCGATGCCGAACATCCGGTACGCGACGCCCCGTTCCTTGCGGTCGCGTTCGCTCGCGGCGCGTGCCGAGGCCAGTTCCGCCGCGGTCGACGCCGCTCGGGAAGGCTCGCCTTCGACCGCAGGATCTCGTTCGTCGCCCACGCCGCGACGGTACCTCGCCCCGGTTCCCCGTCAAGCCGCT
>JBEIUL010000169.1:0-5725 GCA_040374395.1 Phycisphaeraceae bacterium | reverse complement strand
TCACGCCGACCTCGCTCGGCGACACCACCGCGGGAACCTGGACGTTCCACTTCGACGGCTCGGACGTGGGCCTGTCGGGAAATCCCGACATGTCGCCCCGCGGGCTGTCGTCGCTCTCCGACGGGTCGCTGGTCTTCTCGACGAAGGGAGACGTCACGATTCCCTCCGTCGGGGCGATCACCGCGTGCGACCTCGTGAAGTTCACGCCGTCCGCGCTCGGGGCCACCACCGCCGGAACGTGGTCGATGTACCTCGACGGCTCGGACGTCGGCCTCGTCACCACGCTCGAGCGGCTCGACGCGGCATTCGTGACCTCCGAGGGCCGGGTGGTCCTGTCGACCCGCGGAACCTTCGACGTGCCCGGCCTCGCGGGCGGAAAGGGCGACCTCTTCGACTTCATCCCGACCTCGACCGGCGACACCACCGCGGGCTCGTTCGCGATCCGGCGCACGGCCTCCCAGCTGGGCCTGCCGACGACGGCCAATCCGCAGGCCGCGTTCATCCACACGCCGACCATCGACCTCGGCGACCGCCCGATGCTGCCCGTGCTCTTCGACCGGCTGCCGAGCGGCACGCTGTCGGACGTGGCGGTCGACAGCGGTCACTCCGAGTACCTCATCGTCTATCAGGGCGTCGATCCGAACGCCGGCTCGACCGGCCTGATCAACGCCCAGCTGGTGATCGACGCGATCCGCACCGAGTACGGCGACAACCCGTCGGGCTACGGGATCCTCGACTTCGAGAACCCGTTCATCACCCGGCTCGAGGCGGGCCCGGACGACCCGAACTGGCAGATGACCGTCGACACCGTCGTGGCGGCGCTGCAGGCGGTGAAGGCCGAGTTCCCGCAGGTGAAGTGGACGATGTATTCGATGCCGCTGGTCCGCTACTGGATCGACTACACCTGGTCGTGGGCCGACGTGCCCTCGCTGAACCGCGAGTCGCAGATCCACACGATCCTCACGGGCTTCGGTCCGGTGCTGCGGGAGTGCGACTGGCTGAACCCGAGCGCCTACGACCGATACGAGCTGTCGACCTACAGCGCCGGCCAGCAGGCGGGCAAGACCGCCCAGGAGGTCGCGTGGCGCGAGGCGATGGTCGAGGTCTGCAACCGGTTCAACGAGACCAGCGGCCTGCCCCGCAAGCCGATCATCCCGATGGTGAGCCCGATGTTCTGGAAGGTCGGGCAGATCTCCTACAACATGAAGATGATCTCGACCGAGGAGATCCTGCGCGACACGGTCCGCCCGCTCATGGAGGCGGGCGCCGACGGCGTCACGATCTGGACCGGCCTCTCGTACTGGGTGCGGGCCGCGACCAGCACCCAGGACCTCGGCGAGGGTCAGGCCGACGCCCGATACGCCTTCACGCTCGACTTCTACGGAGGGGTCGCCCCGGCCGACTGGACGGCTCCGGCGGTGAGGGCCGACCTCGAGCAGCGGATCTCCGAGCACATCATGACGCAGCTCGACGAGGTGCGGATCGAGATCTACGACCTGCTCTTCGGCGTCCCGTGACCGGACCGTCCCCCGACTCCTGCGCGGGAAGCCCGATCAGCCGCCGCGGCCGGCCTTTCCCGCGGGCGCGGCCGGCGGGTACTGCGAGACGTACTCGGGCTTGAGGATCAGGTAGTAAAGCGAGCCGGGGAAGTACTGGCCGCCCGCGAGGATCTCGGCGGTCGCCCCGATGCCCATGTAGAGGTCGGCCCGGTCGGCGGCGGTGATCGCCCCGCCGGTGTCCTGGTCGAGCATGAACCGCGAGAAGTTCTCGGGACCGCGGCTGATGGTCGGGGTGCGGGTGTTCACGAGCGTGACGCCGCCGCGCGGGAAGATCTTCTTGTCGGTGGCGATCGACGCCCCCTCGGTGACCCGCACGCCGAGCGAGCCCGCCGGCCAGTTCGAGCCGTCGTACTCGGTGAAGAAGACGTAGCTCTCGTTCCGCTCCATGAGCGCCTCGACGGAGGCCGGGTCCTTCCGGAACGCGGCGCGGATGTTCCCGAGCGAGAGGCGATCCTCGGTGAGCAGGCCCGCGTCGACCATGCTTCGGCCGAGGCCGACGTAGGGCCGGTCGGTCTTGCCGGCGTAGCCGACGAACATGTACGACCCGTCGGGCATGGTGATGCGGGCCGAGCCGTTCACCTGGATGATGTACGCGTCGAGCGAGCTCTCGAGCCAGACGAGTTCGGTGCCCGCGAGCTCGCCGCTGCGGGCCAGCTCGGCGCGGGTCGAGTACGGGACGACCGAGCCGTCGGCGAGCTTCCGGCCCTGCGGCTGGCCCGTGACCGGATCGGTGACGAGGTCGGCCGGCCGCCGGTGGAGCGGGAACTGGAACTTCCCGCTTCGGGTGCGGCTGCCCTTGAACTCGGGCGAGTAGTAGCCGGTGAACAGCACCTGACGGTCGGTGCCGTCCTTGCCGACCGACTGCCAGATGTCGAAGACCTGCTCGATGCGGGTCTGGAAGTCGCTCGCCGAGGTCGACTCGGCGAGGATCTGCCGGAACGCGACCACGCCGGAGGAGGCCTGTTCCCAGGTCGCGACGTCCTCGGAGGTCTTCCCGTTCTTCTGCGGGAAGAACTGCTTGCTCGACGGCTTCTGGAACCACGAGAGGCTCTGCTCGAGCGACTCGTCGAGGTTCCGCCCCCGGGCCGAGTAGGCGGCGGCGAACGAGGGCTTCGGGTCGCCGGGGCCGAGCTTCACGAGGGCCGGGCCGTCGATGGGCATGCCCCACGGCGTTTCCGGCTCGGGAGCCTTCTCCTTTTGGCAGCCGGAGAGGCCGAGCGGCATCGCCGCGACGAGCGTGAGGACCGGAACGAGGCGGCGGCGGGCGGAAAGGACGGTCATCGAGACTCTCCCGAGAAGGCGGTCAGGCGGGCCGGAAACGCGTACGGCGACGGTTCGCCGAGGACCGATAGTTCTCGACACGATCGCGTGGGATCCTGCAACGGACGGCTATACTCCGAACTTCGATTCGCCACGAAGCTCCGTCGGCTACGCCGACCTTCACGAGGGCACCGCCATGCCGACCTCCGACCTCGCCACCTCGACGCTCGCGATCTTCGGCCTCCCGACCGGGGCGGAGTGGTTCATCATCCTCGCGATCGGACTGCTTCTCTTCGGGCGGCGACTGCCCGAAGTCGGCCGCTCGCTCGGCCAGGGCATCGTCGAGTTCAAGAAGGGTCTCAAGGGCGTCCAGGACGACGTGAACACCTCGGGCGAGACGAACGCGTACCGGGCCAGCCAGAAGCTGCCCGAGTCGACCCCCGCGGCGAGCCAGACCGAGAGCCGGGCCGCCGACAAGGTGTCCTGACCGCCGAACAACGCACGGCCTCGCAAGCAGATGTGGCTTGGCCACCTCGCCACCGGCCGGCGCAGGCCCCGCGGGCGCTCGGGAATCCCGAAGTTTGCCGAGACCCGATGACCGAAGCCTGACCCGGGTCGCTTTCCCTCATCGCGGCCGAGGAGCTCGCATCGGCGATACCGCCACCGCTACCGTCGGCCTTCATGGCACCGGCAACTTTGCACGTGATGGATTGGCCCCGCCGGATCTTCGACGGGATCCGCAGCCGTGGCTCCAGCCCGGAACGGTTGCTCGACCTCGTGCGGCGGCTCCGACCGGAGCCTTGCGGATTCCCCCTGGTCCGGATCGGGCCGAAGCGTGACGGCGGTTACCTGCTGCCCGACGACCTCGACGGCATCGAGGCGTGCTTCTCGCCCGGGGTCGGCCGGACGTTTGCCTTCGAGGCCGACCTGCTCGCCCGCGGCATCCCGAGCCACCTCGCCGATGCGTCGGTGCCGAAGCCGCCCGACCTGCCGGACGGCCTGACCTTCGATCCGGTCTTCCTGGCGGCACGCAACGCCGACGGGTTGGTCACGCTTGACGAGTGGATGAGGCGGCGAAGGCCGGACGCCCGCGGCGACCTGCTGCTGCAGATGGACATCGAGGGCAGCGAGTACACGGTGCTGCCGAGCCTCGATCCGGCGACGCTCGCCCGGTTCCGGATCGTGATCGTCGAGTTCCACCAGCTGCCGCTGCTGGCGGACCCGTTCATCTGCCGGATCCTGTCGCCGGCGTTCGAGGTGCTGCTCGAGCAGTTCGTGCCGGTGCACCTCCATCCGAACAACGTGCGGCGATCGAAGCGATTCGGCGAGCTCGAGGTGCCGCGGACGATGGAGTTCACGTTCCTGCGGCGCGACCGCGTTCGGCCGGGTGGGCCGGCGCCGACGTTCCCGCATCCGCTGGACGCCGACTGCGTGGAAGATCGCCCGACGATCACGCTGCCGGCAGCGTGGAGGCCGGGCTCGAAGGTCTGAACGCGCGGCGGATCAGCCACCCGCGGCGGGTCTCGGGACTCCAGGCGGCGTTCGAATGGCGGGCCGGTACGGCCAGCGGCGACGACGCACTTCGACTGCGACGTTCGGCCACCGCTCGCCGCTGCAGAACTGGCGGTCGGGGCTGCACGCGGCATGGGCAAGGACGGACGCCGACAGGACAGCGGAAGGATCGCGTGGGCGGAAGGCCATCGATGCGGGGCCGGACCGGGAATTGGCCCCTGCACGCGGGGGCACCGGGCCGCGTCCCGAGCCGTGACATGCGGCCCCGATCCCGCTACCATCCGCGGTCCCGCAAGGGCGATTAGCTCAGCTGGCTAGAGCGCACGGATCACACCCGTGAGGTCGAGGGTTCGAGTCCCCCATCGCCCATTGGCTTGACTCGCACGAGGTTGCACGGTTCCGCAAGGACTGGCGCAACCTCGCTGTGTTGAGAGGCTTGCAGGATGCGATGCGGATGCTTGCCGCCCCGGGCTTAGTCGCGGTCGATTCGCTCGATGACGAGGAAACTGCACCGATGCCCACCCATGGACCCGCCTTCGTGACGGCCTTGAAGTCGAGGCCGAGCGGCCGCAGATAGTCTCGGGGGCGACAAGCCGGGACAGGCATACGCCCAGTCGATCACGCGCGTCGCCCGGAGATTCCGGAGGAGCCTGGGCCACGGCCTCAGGCCGGCCCGCTCGATGATCTTCGTCGGTTTCGGGTTACCGAAGGTCGCCACCGCGAAGTCGGTCCACTCGGCAGACATGGCTGCCGTGAGAGATCGCAGCCCCCTCCCCTTCCCTCACCCGGCTCGACTTCGCGATCCCCCCCTTCCACAGATCCGCGTCGGCGGCGGCGATCCGGCCGATCGGGTCGTCCGTTCAGCGCCGAACCAGGGCGCTTCGGCGAGTGCGGCGACGATTCGGCTGAGCGGTAACGGCGCGATCGTCGGGCGTGGTTCGCCGGCCCGGCATGAGGCGGGGTTATCCGCAGTTCTTGGAGTGGACGGCGGGGAACTGAGGGCAGTAGCCATGCCCGGCCTGAAGGCGACATGGAACGCCACGAGAGGCCCGTGCGCGGGATTCACGGCAGCCCAAAGTTCGGAAATGGTGGCCGACACCCTTGGGTTGGTGGCACCGAAACCGTACCCTGCGGATTCGGGGTTTTCCGCATTTAGTCAGCCCCCGAAGGAGTCACCCCATGGATCGGAAGATCGGCATCGGGATCGCGTTCGGTGTCGCCCTTGGTGTCGCCGCACCTGCCCTGGCGCAGGAGGCGGTCCAGTGGCGTATCCAGGACGGCGGGAACGGGCATTGGTATCACGCTCACACTCTTTTCCCGGTGATCCTCACCTGGGAGGCGGCACGATCGGTCGCCGAGGGCAATGGCGGCAGTTTGGCGACGATTACCACCGC
>JBEIUL010000093.1:0-7836 GCA_040374395.1 Phycisphaeraceae bacterium | reverse complement strand
GGCGTGCCGTCGGAGAAGGTCGCCCGCGGGTCGATTCGCACCCGCAGCCAGCGGCCGTCCGGATCGAGCTGCCACGCCTCGGCGAGGAGGCCCCGCATCTCGAGGGTCTCGGGGTCGAGGGTGGCCGCGGTCTCGGCCACGATGTCGATCACCCGCCGGCCGTAGACGTCGCTCGAGATGTACGGCGTGATCTTCTGCGGCTGGGCCTCGAACAGCTCGGTGAACTCGCCGCCGATCTTGAAGCCGGGCACCGACTTCGGGTCGTTGCCGTAGGTGTACCGCTCCGGCCAGGTGACGGGAACCCCGGGGCGGGCCCAACTCTCGTCGCGGGCCGCCGACCCCCCACCTGACGCCCCCCCAGCCGCGAGCGCCCCCTT
Source organism: Phycisphaeraceae bacterium (assembly GCA_040374395.1). GTDB lineage: Bacteria > Planctomycetota > Phycisphaerae > Phycisphaerales > SM1A02 > JBEIUL01. Next base: position 7,459 of record JBEIUL010000093.1, on the reverse strand, counting down.
GAGCTCGGCGATAGCCCCCGAAAGGTCGACGTTCGACCCGCCGGCGGCCACCGCGGTCTCGATCTGCGAGAGCTTCTCGCGGATCTTCGCGAGCTGCTCCCACTCGCGGTCCCGCTGCTTCATCGAGAGCAGCACGAGCACGCCGATCGCCGCCACGAGCGTGAGCAGCAGGAAGTCCTTGAGGCCGAAACGGTTCTGCATGCGGTCTCCTCGGATCCCGGACACGTCCGGGGGGCTGCAGCCTAGGTCCGACCCCGCATCGGATCAAACCGCTCGCGGAAGGCGTCGCCGAGGAAGTTCAGGCTCAGGAGCGCCCCGGCGATGCCGAGGCACGGGAAGACCAGCAGCCACCAATGGCTGCGGACCAGGTTCAGCTCCGGAAGCCCGTCGGCCGCGAGGTTTCCCCAGCTCGGCAGCGGTTCGCGGACCCCGATCCCGAGGAAGGACAGGAAGCTCTCGCTCAGGATCGCGCTCGGGACGGCCAAGGTCGCGGCGACCGTGATCGGGGCGAAGAGGTTCGGGAGAAGGTGTCGGAAGAACATCCGCCGCCACGGCAGCCCGGCGGCCCGACACGCCTCGAGGAAGGGCTGGCGACGGAGCGAGAGGACCTGCCCGCGGATGATCCGGGCGGTGGTGAGCCACGAGACGCCGCCGATCGCCGCGAGCAGCGTCGCGACGTTGATCCCCTGCCGGACGGCGACCGGCAAATCGGCCCCCGCCCGCTCGACGAGACCATCGGTGGCCACCGCGATGAGGACGACGAGCAGCACCGACGGCAGCCCGTACAGCACGTCGACGATCCGCATGAGCACCGCGTCGGTCCGCGGGCCCGCGAGCCCGGAGATCGACCCGTACAGCGTGCCGATCAGGACCGACAGGGCCGCCGCGGAAACCCCGATCGCGAGGCTCACCGAGCCGCCGAGCAGCCATCGCACCAGGAAATCGCGACCGAGCCGGTCGGTGCCGAGGGCGAGCCCCGGCACGTACGCCTTCGTTTCCGCGGCGGCGTCGAGCCGCTCGCGTTCGCCCGGCACCGCGCCCCACCACGAGGGCGGCAGGAGGTTCAGCTCGAGGTTGGCCGCCTCGTATCGCCGCACGGGCAGCCCGCCAGAGCCCATCCCAGAGCCCACTGTGGTTCCGATCGTGTAGGGCAGCGAGAAGAGGCAGGCGATGACCAGCGCCCCGAAGACAATCGCCCCGACCCAGCCCATCGCGGGCCAGCGTCGTCGCGAGGTGCGGACTGCGGTCGCGACGGTGGGTGCGGAGTTCGCGGCGGTCGCGGCGCTCATCAGGTCCGCGATGGTAGTGGCGGTTTCAGCGGGCCGGCGGGGGCTCGGGCGGCGGGCCGCCTCGGCCTTCGCGGCCTTCGCCCTCGCCGCGACCGCCCCGCGGCGACAGCAGGTCAAGCGGGTGGCCGGACGGTGCCTTGGCGGTCATCCGCTCGACGATCTCGGTGACCCGGCCGCCGCTGGCCTCGGTGTCGGCGGCGAGCTCGTCGCGGAACTCCTGCACGGTCCGCTCGAGGGCCGCGAGTTCCTCGGCGCGGGCCTTCAGCCCGAGGTCGACGCTCTCGCGGGCGACCTGCTCAAGCCGCGCGGCGAGTTCGGTCGCACGAGCCGGATCGCCCGCCGCGACGGCCTCGTGGTAGGCGATCGCCACCTCGCGCATCTCGCCCTGCTTGCGGAGCTCCGAGACCTTCAGTTCGTACAGCGGCGGATTCCGCTGCTTCAGCACGGCCAGCGCCATCACGCGGCGGGCCCCCTGCTGGACCGCCCGGCGGGTGCCCTCGGGATCGGCGGCTATCCGCTCCTCGAACGCGGTCGCCCAAGCAGGGTTCACGTCGTTCAGGACTTCCGTCACCCGCCGCTGCGTCTCGGGCCACGACTCGGTCGATTCGCCCTCGCCCCGCGGGCCCCGCGGGGGCCCGAAGCCGCGACGCTCGCCGCCGCCGAATCGCCGCTCGCCGGGGGGTGGCGGAGGAGGCGTCTCGTCGTCGTTGGCCGCGGGCCGGTCGGGCGGCGGCGGGGCGGCCGGCGGGGCGGCCGGCGGGTCACCCGCGTACGCGAGGCCGAGGACAAGGGACGCCGCCGCAGTGCCGAGCCACGCGGCGACGGGCAGGCGAAGATCAGTCATTCGGTTGGCGATCATGGGTTCACCGTGGTCCTGCTTCCGCTTCTCCAGTTCGGGCGACCTCACCGAAGCGACCCGCCCGTCGAGCCGCTGCCGCCGATCGAGCCGACGAGGATGTCCCCGATCTCGTCGGCCACCGTGTCGAAACCGGTGTCGTGGGTCTCGAGGACGGGCACGACCGCCGCCCACGCCGACGAGTAGCCGTAGGAATCGTCACCGGTCCAGTCTTCGCTCCAGCGGCTCGCGTCGCGTTCGATCAGGGCCACGAGGACCGGCTCGGCCGCGGACGGCCGGACCTCGACGCCCGTCTCGACCGGATCCGCCGCCGGGGCGGGAGCCTCGACGACCTGAACCGGAGCCTTCGCGGGCGAGGAAACTTCCACTTCGCCGCCGGACCGCACGAGCAGCAGGATCGCCGCCGCGGCCGCGAGACCGCCACCGACGTAGAAAGCCCATCGCCAGCCGGCCGTCGACGGCGCCTTCGCAACCCGCCGCGGGGCCACGGGAACGCCGATCGAACCGACCGTCTCGCGGTGGATCCGACCGGCCCGGGCCGCATCGGTGCGGGACCACTCGGCGAGGGCCTCCGACAGGAGGACATCGACCGCCCGGAGGTCGGCGGGCACCTCGCGGTCGGCCGCCTCGTCGGGAATCCTGGATTGGTCGTCTCGTCGAGTCATGGTGTTCCTCATCCCGGCCGTCCGGTTCGCCTTTGGTCTCGGGAAACGGGCCGCTGCGGCCCGGATTGCAGGCCGCGGCCAAACCGGCTCGCGACGGCGCGGCCCGTTCCGGTCGTGCCGGTCGCGTCAGATCCCATCGATTCCCCTCGCGATCAGGAACTCCCGCAGTTTCCGCAGGGCCCGGTGGTGGCGGGCCAGAAGTGTCCCCAGCGGTTCTTCCAGCGTATCGGCCATTTGCTGGAAGCTCATGCCGCCGACGTGGCGAAGGGAGATAACCTCGCGGTCGGACTCCCCCAACGACGCGATCGCCTCGGCAAGGGTGGCCCGGACCGCCGGTTCGACGCCGGCCCGGGTCTGGGCCGGCCTCGGGGCGAGATCCGCAAGCGTTCCGCCTTCCATCGCGACCGCTTGCCGCTTCCGCCGCCGCATCTCGTCGCGCAGGCGGTTCATCGCGATGCGGAAGAGCCACGACTCGAACGCCCCCTGCTCGACGTAGCCGGGAAGCTTGGCGGCGACCGTCGCGAACGCCGACTGCGTGATCTCCTCGGCGAGTTCCGGATCGCCGCACTGGGCCCGCACGAAGCCGAAGATTCGCCCGGAGAACCGGTCGATGAGGCCGCGCCACGCCGCGGCGTCGCCGGCCGCCGCTCGAGCGATGAGCTGGGCGGAGTCGATCGCGGACGATCCCGCCGCCCCCGCGGCGGGGACCGGGACCGGGGCTCGGGTGGTGTCGCGACCTTTCATCGGAATGGGCGGGATCGGCGGCGACCGGGGCTGGTCCGCTCCGACTCCATCGTCGGCGGAACCCGTTCAGACGCCGCAACCGGGATGCGATTGCACCCGTCGCCGCGGTGCGTGCTCAGATCGGGATGTCGTCGTCGTCACCCGGCCGCCCGACCGGGGCGCGAGCGGGCATCGCCGGCCTCGGCCGACCCGCCGACGAGGGCGGCACCGCGTGCGAGATGGTCCGGAACGACGTGCTGTTGCCGTCCCAGGTCATCTCGACGGTCCCGGTCGGCCCGTTCCGCTGCTTGGCGAGGATGAGCTCGGCAATGCCGACCTTGTCGGGATTCTGCTCGGCCCAGTCGGGATCCTGCTTGTGGTAGTACTCCTCGCGGTGGAGCATCATCACCACGTCCGCGTCCTGCTCGATCGAGCCGGACTCGCGGAGGTCGCTCATGCGGGGCCGGTGGCCCTCCCGCTGCTCCGAGGCGCGGTTCAGCTGGCTCAGGCAGATCACCGGGACCTTCAGCTCGCGGGCCATCGCCTTGATGCCGCGGCTGATCTCGCTGACCTCGAGCTGCCGGCTCTCGACGCGGCTGCCCGAGCTCATGAGCTGCAGGTAGTCGATCACCACCGCCTCGACGCCGATCCGCTCGCGCATGCGGCGGGCCTTCGACCGCATCGCGAGCAGCGTGAGGCCCGGGGTGTCGTCGATGAGGATCCGTGCCTTCGACAGCTCGTCGCAGGCGGCGAGCAGCCGGATGTTGTCGTCGGGCCGCAGCATGTTCCGCCACAGACGCTGGCCGTCGACGCGGGCCTTGGCGCAGAGCATGCGCTGCACCAGCTGCTGCTTGCCCATCTCGAGGCTGAAGAACAGCGTCGGATGCCCGGCCAGCGCCATGTGCTCGACGAAGTTCAGGGCCAGGGCCGTCTTGCCCATCGAGGGGCGGGCGGCCAGGATCACCATCTCGCCCTTCTGGAACCCGCTGGTGAGCTCGTCGAGGTCGGCGAAGCCGCTGGTGATGCCGGTGAGGTGGCGGCCCTCGTGCTCCTGGATGAGCCGCATCGTCTCGTCGATGAGCTCCTTGATGTCGCTGGCCGCCGCCGACTCGCGGCGCTGGGCGATCTGGAAGATCCGCTGCTCGGCCCGCTCGAGCAGCTCGTTCGCCGGGTCGCGGGCGCCGTGGGCCTCCTGCAGGATCTCGCCCGCGGCGACGATCAGCTCGCGGACCGTCGCCTTCTCGCGGACGAGCCTGGCGTAGTGCGCGGCGTTCGCGGCGCTCGGCACGCCCTCGGCGAGCTGAACGAGGTAATCGAGCCCGCCGACCTCGTCGAGCAGGCCCTTGTCGACGAGCCGCTGGTTCAGCTGGACGAGATCGAGCGACGCGACCTGGTCGTAGAGCTCGACCATCGTCTCGTACAGCACGCGGTGGGCGGGTCGGAAGAAGTCGTCGCCGCCGCGCAGCACCGGAACCACGTCGCCGATGACGCGGTGATCCCAAAGCATCGCCCCGAGCAGGCTCATCTCGGCTTCCACCGCCGCGGGCGGGATGGCCTCGAAGAGCCGCGTCAGGTCGGGCGGCGGGGTCCGCTCGCGGCGGGGGCCGCGGCGTGATGACGGTCCTTCATCCATGGGGGGCGGATGCTATCGGCGCGGCGCCCACCCGGTCGCGCTCCGCAACCATTCCACAACGGGCTGTCGATTGCGGCCCGACGGACGGGGTCACTCGTCGTCGGCGGCGCCGGCGGCCACGGTGACCGCCTTGCCGTCGAGCCGCTCCTTCATGAGGCGGCCGACCTTGAACTTGACCGTCTTCTTGGGCGGCACCGCGACCCGCTCGAGGGTCTTCGGGTTCTGGGCCACGCGGGCCGAGCGGGACTTGGTCTCGAAGACGCCGAAGTCCCGGAACTCGAGCCGGTTGCCCTTGCCGAGCTCCGCGATCACGTGATCGAGGAACGCCTGGATCGCGCGCTTCACGTCGGCACGCTTGATCTGCGTCTCCTCGGAGATGCGGTCGATCAGTTCCTTCTTCGTCGTCGTTGCCATGAGCACCCCACGCCTGAGGAGAGGACCGATCCGGGGGAACCCGGCGGCCGCGACCGGTCGCTGCGGACTTCCCGCCGTCCCCCGACGTGAGGACGCAGTATCGAGAAACGCCCCACCCCGAGTCAAGACCGGAATCGCGGGCACGCACGTTCCCGGCAAAAAATCCCGGGCGGCCATGAGCCGTCCGGATCGGCCGTTTCTGCGGAAAAATCACGGGAACCCGCTTGCCCCGTCCGGAACCCGCGCCCGGCTCAGCGGGCGTCGGCGGCCTCGAGCCGGCGGATGCGGTCGACGATCGCGGTGCTGCCGAGGCCCGGACGGTGCGCGAGGAGCCGCATCTCGATGCCGAGCCGCTGCACCAGCGGGTACTCGCGCACCTGCTCGGGAAGGTAGTCGCCGCCCTTCACGTAGATGTCGGGGCGGATGCGTTCGAGCAGGTTGTCGGCGGTCGGCTCGCGGAAGACCGTCAGGTAGTCGATGCACTGCAGCTCGCCGAGGATCTCGAGCCGCTCGGACTCGGAGAAGATCGGCCGCTCGGGCCCCTTCTGCCGCTTCACCTCGGCGTCGGCGTTGATGCCGACGACAAGCACGTCGCCGCAGCGGCGGGCCTCGCGCAGGTACGCGACGTGGCCCGCGTGGATCACGTCGAAGCAGCCGTTCGTGAGCACGATCCGCCGGCCCGCCTCGCGGTGCACGGCGAGCTCGACGAGCAGGTCCTCGAGCGAGCGGGTCTTGCCCGCGGCGCGGTCGGTCATCGACAGGATCGAGCCGCGGATCCGCGAGAGCGGGATCGGCTGGGCCCCGAAGACCTCGACCTCGAGGCCGGCGGCGGCGTTCGCGAAGGCCACCGCGTCGGACCACGACATGCGGTTCGCGAGACCCGCGGCGAGGGCGGCGAGCACCATGTCGCCGGCGCCGGTCACGTCGTACACGGTGCGGGCGACGGTCGGCACGAGCACGGGCGGGCCGCCCTTCTCGAGCAGCAGCGCCCCGTGCCGGTCGAGGGTGAGCACCACCGCGTCGAGCCGCACGTCGGCGAGCAGCTTGCGGGCGAGCTCGGCGTTGTGCTCGGGCGACGCGTCGAGCGGCGTCGACATCCCGGTGGCCTTCTCGGCCTCGCTGCGGTTGGGGGTCACCGCGGTCGCACCGCCGTAGCGGGAGTAGTCCTCGATCGACGCGGGATCGACGAGCACCGGCTTGCCGAGCTTCCTCGCCTCGGCGATCACGCCGTGGCAGACCTCGACGCTGCAGACGCCCTTCGCGTAATCCTCGAGGCAGACGACGTCGGCCCAGGCGATCGCGGGCCGGATCGCGGCGAGCAGCCGCGCCGCGACGTCGGCGGCGAGCGGCTCGCGGCTCTCGAAGTCGAGCCGGAACATCTTCTGCGGGTGGCGGTGCTGGGCGAGTCCGACGAGGCTCCGCTTCACCGTGGTCGGCCGCGACGGGTCGGCGAGCAGGCCGCTCGCGTCGCAGCCGGCCTCGCGGAGCTGCCGCCGGAGCGTCTCGCCCTCGGGATCGTCGCCGGTCACGCCGAAGCAGCGGACCTCGGCCTCGAGGCCGCGGAGGCAGAGCGCGACGTTGCTCGAGCCGCCGGGCGAATCCTTGATGTCGCGCGGGCTGCCCGCCATGAGGACCGGAACCGGCGCGTCCGGCGAGAGCCGCTCGGCCGCACCGTAGACGTGCTGGTCGAGCATGAAGTCGCCGACGACCACCACCTTCGGGGCCCGCCAGTCGGCGAGGGCGCGGAGCACCCGCTCGAGCGAGGGGATCGCGGGGCCGGCATTTCGGGCGGACGCGTCGGGCGACATGGAAGCGGGAATCCTACCGGGGGCCGCCCGCCCGGGCCGCGGCGAGAAGCCGGGCGCGGACCTCGGCCTCG
>JBEIUL010000339.1:0-3391 GCA_040374395.1 Phycisphaeraceae bacterium | reverse complement strand
CGCCTGCGGAGATGCAGCCGGGAGTTGACTTCCGTTCCGACGCGTCCGCCCTGCGCGTCCTCTGGCCCGACGGCACGCTGAGCGAGATGCGGCCGATCCAGGAGGGCGTGACGGTCTATCGCTTCGAGAAGTCGAAAGCGCCGCCGCAGGACAAGTTGCGCGGGCATTGAGCGGGTGGGCAGTCATGACGGGACGCTCGCTGGATGGGCGGCCCGCGACCGCCCCGCATGCACGCTGAAACTGCATGCGGCCCCGGCGCGCGACGTCCTCCGCCCGCACGCACCGCCCGCCTGCGTGACCTTGGGCCGCCGCACGCTTCCCCGACGAGGCATGGCCTCGTCGTTCCGGGTGGTGGCTGGTCAGAGGTTGGGCGTGGACGGCGACCCCGCCCCTCAACCCCCGCGTTCCGCCGCGACCAGTTCCCCCCTCGGCCGCACCAGCAGGATCAATCCGACCGACAGCGCCGCCGCACCGGCGAACACGCCGAAGCTGGTGTTCAGCGGCACCTCGCGGTCGCGCAGCACGCCGAACAGCCAGTCGGCGAGGCCTCCGCAACTGATGCTCACGAAGTTCATGATGCCGTAGCCGGTGGCCCGCAGGTTCGGCCGGGCGATCTGGGCGAGGATCGGCATGTTGTTGCCGTCGAAGAAGCCCCAGCCGAGGCCGAAGAGCATGAGGAACGCGATCGCGACGCCGAGCGAGCCCGCGTTGCCGACGCCGAAGATCGCCGGCACGATGAGGGCGACGCCGACGGCGCTCACGTAGATCCGCCCGCGATCGGTACGGCGCATCGCCCGATCGGCGACCCAGCCGCCGATGAGCGCCCCGACGATCGCCGCGACCTGCCAGTAGAGCGACGCGGCGACACCCGCCTTGCCCTGGCCGATGCCGAATTGGACCTTGAGGATCGCGGGCATCCAGTCGCGCACGATCCACGCAGCCATCGCCGGCAGCGTGAAGTAGAGGACGAGCAGGAGGAACGACCGGTTCCCGAGCAATTCGCGGGCGGCCGACCACGGCGAGTGACGCTCGGCCGCTTCCGCCTTCCCGACCGCGGCCGGCCGCGGCGCCTCCCGCAGCGTGAAGAGGAGCGGCAGCGCGTACAGCATCCCCACCAGCCCGCACATCGTGAACGTCGCCCGCCAGCCGATGTCGGGATCCTCGGCCGCGTAGCCGCCGAACCCGCCCGCGATCACGCCGAGGTAGATGCCCATCTGGTGGAGGCCCACCGCCCGCGAGCGCGTCGGCCCGACATGGTGGTCGGCGATCAGCGCCAGCGCCGCCGGGATGTAGAACGCCTCGCTGATGCCCATCGCCGAGCGGGTCCAGAGCAGGCCCTCGTAGGTCGTGACGTGGCCGGTCCACCAGGTCACCGCCGACCAGACGAACAGGCTCGAGCAGATGGTCAGCCGGCGTCCGAAGCGGTCGGCGACGTAGCCGCCCACGAGGCTGAACGCCGCGTACACCCACTTGAACTGCCCGAGCATGAAGCCCCAGAGTTCCTGCCTGTTCTCGGCCTCCCCGAGGCTCGGGATCGACGCCATGACCGAGGCCTGCATCGACGCGAGCATCTGCCGGTCGAGGTAGTTCAGGAGCGCGACCGGAATCAGCAGCAGCACCACGAGCCACGCCGTGCGGCCGGGTCGCGCGGGGGGGTCAACGAGGTGCACCTGCTTCATGGCGAACTCCGCGGCAAGGGTACGGGCGGGCGACGGGGAAAGGTACCGTCTCGGGAATCGGGTGCTTTCGCGGCGAACCGCTAGACTCCGTGGATGTCGGATCCCTTTGCGGCACTCGGGCTCGGGCCGGAACTCGTCTCGGAACTCACGGCCCTCGGCTACGAGGAACCCACGCCGATCCAGGCGGCCGCGATCCCGCCGCTGCTCGCGGGCCGCGACCTGCTCGGCCAGGCGGCGACCGGAACCGGCAAGACCGCGGCGTTCGCGCTGCCCGTGCTCGGGCGCATCGGCAAGTCGCGGGCGGAATCGCTGCGGCCGGTGGCCCTCGTGCTCGTGCCGACCCGCGAGCTCGCGGTGCAGGTCGCCGAGGCGTTCCACCGCTACGGCCGCGGCCTCGGGCTCTCGGTGGTGCCGATCTACGGCGGCCAGGAGTTCCACCGGCAGGCGACCGCGCTGCGGCGCGGGGCCCACGTGGTCATCGCGACGCCCGGTCGCATCCTCGACCATCTTCGCCGCGGCACGGTCGACCTCGGCGGCCTGAAGTCGGTCGTCCTCGACGAGGCCGACGAGATGCTCGACATGGGCTTCGCCGAGGATCTCGAGCTCATCCTCGAGGCGACGCCCGAGACGCGCCAGGCGGCGCTCTTCTCGGCCACGCTGCCGCCGCGCATCGCGGCGATCGCCGAGCGGCACCTCAAGGACCCCGAGCGGATCCTGATCCCTCGCGCCGTCGAGCCCGAGGGCACCGCGCCGAAAGTCCGCCAGGTCGCGTTCGTCGTCCCGCGGGCCCACAAGATCACCGCCCTCGGCCGCGTCCTCGACCTCGAGAGCCCGACGCTCGCGATCGTCTTCTGCCGCACGCGGATCGAGGTCGATGAGCTCGCCGAGCGGCTCGTCGGCCGCGGCTACCGCGTCGAGGCCCTGCACGGCGGCCTCACGCAGGCCGCCCGCGACCGCGTGATGAAGCTCGCCCGCGGCGGCCTTGTCGACCTCGTCGTCGCCACCGACGTCGCGGCCCGCGGCCTCGACATCGAGCACCTGAGCCACGTCGTCAACTTCGACGTGCCCTCGTCGCCCGAGGCGTACGTCCACCGCATCGGCCGCACCGGCCGGGCCGGCCGCGAGGGCGTGGCGATCACGCTCGCCGAGCCGCGCGAGCATCGCCTCCTGCGGAACATCGAGCATTTCACCCGACGGAAGATCTCGATCGAGACCGTGCCGACGCCCTTCGACGTGAAGGCCCGACGGCTCGACCTCACCCGCGTGGCGGTCCGCGAGGCGATCATCGCGGGGCAGGCCGACGGCGGGCTCGAGAGCTTCCGCACCGTCGTCGAGTCGCTCGCCGGCGAGCACGACCTGATGGACGTCGCCGCCGCCGCCATCCGCCTCGCCCACGAGCTCAACGAGGGTGCCGGCGGTGGCGACGACGACCACGTGCACATCCCCACGTACGAGAGCCGGGCCCGGCCGGGGTACGCGGCCGACGGGCCGCCGCCCCCGGGAGCGAAGCCGGGGGCATGGCCGGGAGCGAAGCCGGGTCCGAAGGGTGCGGGCGGGAAGCGGCCGCCGCACCCTCACCCGAACGTGAACATGGGCCAGAACGTTCCCATGGAGCGCATCTACATCGCCGCGGGGCGCCGCATGGGCATGCGCCCGGCCGACCTCGTCGGGGCGATCGCCAACGAGGCGAAGGTCAACCCGCGCGGCATCGG
>JBEIUL010000321.1:0-3632 GCA_040374395.1 Phycisphaeraceae bacterium | reverse complement strand
CTCGTCGCGACCGAGGGCAACCCGGCGAACATCACGATCACGTGGAACGCAGTGGCGGGCTCGACCGGCTACCGCCTCTATCGCGCGATCGGAACCGCCGCGCCGACCGAGATCACCCCCGCGGCGAGCTTCACCGCGACGAGCTTCACCGACACCACCGCGGCGAACGCGACGGTCTACACCTACACGGTCCGCGCCCGTCATGCCCTCGGCAATACGCTGCCGAGCGCCGCGGACACCGGCTTCAAGACCATGCCCGCGCCGGCCGGCGTCGCCGCGAGCGACGGCACGACCACCGAAGGCGTCGTCGTGACCTGGACCCCGATCCCGGGCGTCTCGACCTACCGGATCTTCCGCGCCCTCGGGGCGGCGGCGACGCAAGTCGGCGAGGTCCCGTCGGGTTCTCAGTTCACCGACACCACCGCGGTGACGGGCACGATCTACTCCTACACCGTCCGCGGCGTGTTCAACGGCGCCGAGTCGCCGGCCAGCACGGCGAACACCGGCTGGCGCACGCTGCCCGCGCCCGCGTCGATCGTCGCGAGCGACGGCACGAGCACGACGAACGTCGCGATCTCGTGGCCGGCGATCCCGGCCACGCCCGGCCAGACCGCCTACCGCGTCTACCGGCAGCAGGGTTCGGCGGCGGCGACGGCGATCCACACCACGCCGAACGCCACGACGACGTCGTTCAACGACACCACGGCGGTCGCGGGAACGCCGTACACCTACTCGGTCCGCAGCGTCATGGCCGCGGGCGAGTCGGCCGGGAACCCCACCGACGGGGGTTGGCGAAACGTGCCCGGCCCGGCCACGCTGGCCGCGACCGATGGCACGGTCACCACCGGCGTCAACCTGACCTGGACGGCGGTCACCGGCGTCACCGCGTACCGCGTGCACCGCGGCACCGCGCCGGACGGCAGCGACCTCGCGCCGATCGGGCAGGTCTCGGGCGTGACGACCTTCGTCGACGTGACCGCCCTGCCCGGCGTGACCTACCGCTATCGCATCTACCTGACCACGGCCGCGGGCGAATCGACCTCGACGAGCCTGCTCGATCCCGGCTGGCGGAACGTGCCGGCTCCGACGGGCTTCCTCGCCTCGGACGGGACCTCGACCTCGGCGGTCAACCTCAACTGGAACGCAGTGCCCGGCGCCAGCTCATATCGCCTTGAGCGCGGCATCGGCAGCACGTTCACGCCGCTCGCCGAGACCGCCGAGTCGGCCTCCGTCGACGGCACCGCCGCGGTGGGCACGCTCTACACCTACCGGATCAAGGCGAGGACGCCGTCGGGCGATTCGCTCGCGACCGCGACCGACACCGGCTGGCGGGCGCTGCCGGCCCCGGCGTCGATCGCCGCGACCGACGGCACGAGCACGGTGAACGTGACCGTCACCTGGCCGTCGATCGGCTCGGCCGTCGCCGGCCACACCGGCTACCGCGTCTACCGCGGGACCGGCGGCTCGACGCTGACGGTGCTCGGCACCGTGGCGGCAAACGTGACCACCTACGTCGACACCACCGCGGTCGGCGGCACGCCCTACACCTACTCGGTCCGCTCGCTCACCGCGGCGGGCGAGTCGTCGGGCAACCCGACCGACACCGGCTGGCGAAACGTCCTGCCGCCGGCGAACGTGCAGGCCACCGACGGCACCCGCACCGACGGGGTGAACGTCACCTGGACCGCGGTCACCGGCGCCACCGGGTACCGCATCCTCCGCGGCACCGGCCCGAGCGATCTCGTCGAGCTCGCCACCGCGACCGGCACCGCGTTCCTTGACGTGACGGCGGAACCCGGCCTGACGTACCACTACGCGGCGAAGACGGTGACCGCGGCCGGACTCTCGGCCACGAGTACGCCGATCAACACCGGCTGGCGGAACGTTCCCGCACCCGCGGCCTTCGCGGCGGGCGACGGCACCAGCACCTTCCTGATCGAACTCTCGTGGGATGAGGTCGAGGGCGCGACCGGATACGAGGTCTACCGCGCCGCCGGCACGGCCGCACCGACCGCGCTGCTCGCGACCATCACCGATCCCTCGGAAACCACCTACGAGGACTTCAACGCGCCGCCGACGAACAGCCTGCCGGCGGGCAGCCTGTTCAACTACGTCGTGAAGGCGAAGACCCCGTCTGGCCTGTCGGTCGGCAGCCCGGCGAACACCGGCTGGCGGAACATCCCAAGCCCCGCGTACCTGTACGCCAGCGAAGGCGAGAGCCTGACCAAGGTCGACCTCGAATGGACGTCGATCGGCACCGCCGTGCAGGGCCACACCGGCTTCCGCGTCTACCGCCGGACCGGAACGGCGGCGTTCGCGGTCCTCGCCACGCTGCCGGTGACCGCGACGACCTACTCCGACCTCACCGCCGTGGTGGGCACCCCCTACGAGTACAAGGTGGCGGCGATCTCCGCCGCCGGCGATTCGTACGAGGCACCGACCGCGGACGGCTGGCGGAACGTGCCGGCACCGACCGGATTCGCGGCCTCCGACAATCTTCCCGACCGGATCAGCATGAGCTGGCTGCCGGTGAACAACGCGGCGGTGACCGGCTACCGGATCTACGTCTTCGACGGGCTCTTCGGCGCGATCCTCCCGATCGGGACGGTCGGGCCGACCGTGACGGCCTTCGAGACCGACGAGTATCTCTTCGGCGAATTCTCGGTCCGCGCGATCACCGCGGCGGGCGAGAGCGACCTGAGTAACTTCGACCAAGGCTCGATCGCCTCGCCTCTTGCGGGCATGACGGCGATGGTCGAACTTCCCGACGGCCGGCTGAGCGCCGGCGGCGGGACGGGCAGCGAGGTGCCCACTGGCAAGAACGGCGACGGGAGCGGCGCGTCCGAATCGCTCGACCGCGAGGCGCCGGAACCGGGTCGCGACGAGCCGATCGTCGACCTCCCGCGTCCGGCCGAGTTGACGTGCGAGGCGCTCGTCGGTCGCATCTCGGCGACGCTCGTGGCGCTCGAGTCGGCCAGTTCCGAAACCGACCGCTCGCTCGCCGAGGGGCTGGCGGCGATCCTCGAGAGCGATCCAGACGATCCGACGGCCGCGATCCCCGCGTGCGAGATGCACGAGGGCGACGTGAACCTCGACGGTTCGGTCGACCTTCTCGATCTCGACGCGTTCCTCTCGGCCTGGTCGGCCTGGGACCTCGTCCACGGCGACCTCGACCGCGACGGCACGATCGACGATCGCGACTGGGACCTCCTGTCGCGCAGGCTGGTGCGGACGGCCATCCACGAGCAACCGACGGCCGATTGAGTCGCGGCCTCAGCCGTTGCCCTGCGACCGTGGCTTGCCGGGAAGGCCCCAGGGACGCCGGTCTGCCCGATCCCGAAGGGCAAGGGCGGCATGTTGCTTCGAGCCGATATGGCCGCGGCCCGGGCCGGCTGGCTCGCCGAGTCGAGGTCGCCGGGGGAACGGGATCGCCGCGAGGCTTCCGACTTCTTGCGGGCTGTGGACTCCGCCGGGCGGGTGGCGGACTTCCACGGGCTGCGGCACACCTTCATCTCGCGGGTAGTCGCGTCGGGGGCGTCGGTGAAGGTCAATCGGGCGCTACGCCCACGCCCGCTTGCATGACCTATCCGCGGCGCTCGAAGGTGTCCCCGGCCCGAGCCCAGGGCGCGAGG
>JBEIUL010000200.1:0-5072 GCA_040374395.1 Phycisphaeraceae bacterium | reverse complement strand
GTCGAGCGTGCCGTCGTCGTTGGTGTCGAGGTCCTGGCCGACGCTGCCCGTGAAGTTCATGACCAGGAGGTGCGTGACGTTGTCGTTGTCCTCGAAGTTGAGGACGGTGGTGAGGTCCGGGGTCCCGAGGCCGAACGACGACTCGGCCGCGACGAAGAAGCCGTCGGCGGGCATCACGAACCCGGAGAGGTCGATCGCCGCCTCGATCGTGCCGTTCCCGAGCGGCGGCACGGCGCCGTCTTCGTCGCCGATCGCGAGGTACCACATGCCGTTCAGGCTCGTGCCGGGAACGCCCATCAGCTCGAAGTACTCGTCGAGGTCGGGTCCCGGTTGGCCGGTACGGACCTCATTGATGGCCATAAAGCCGGCCGCAAGCTGCACGACCGGGCGTTCGCTCCGCTCGTCGGCGGCCTCGACGGGTTCGGCCTCGATCGCCGCGAGCTTGCCCTTCGACTGGGCGATCGCTGACGGGGCCAAGACGAGCGCGAGAAGGGCCGGCGTGATGAGCGCGGACGAACCGCGCCGACGGAGAGCGGAGGGGAGGTGGATCATGGGAGTGGGGCGCTTCGGGTGGACGGATCTCGGGTTCGGCCTCGACCCCTGCAGGAGCGTCGGAGGACAACCGGAGAAAGGCCGTACGCCGGGATCGGTTCCCGGCGTCATCGCGACGGCTTTCTCCTCTCCTCAGGCTGCGGGCGATCCGAGTGTACGCCCGGATCGGGTGAAACCGAACTGAAAAGGCCGATCTCCGGCCAATCCGGAGCGGGGCTCCGCACGACGCGGTCGCCCCGGGCCCGGTTCGCCCGTTCAGGGTCCGATCACAAAAGAACGAGGGCCGCCCGGCAAAGGGCGGCCCCCCATGGATTTCCGGCATCGGCCCCGTTCCCGGACGGGGTCGCTCAGATCACTTGGTCGGCTCGTCGTTCACCGCCGCGGTCGTGGCCGGGGCCGACTTCGCCCCCGAGACCGGGGCCGGGGCATTCCCCGGCAGGTCGTTCCCGAAGGTTCCGGCGACCGAGGTCGCGAGCGGGGCCAGGTAGAGCTCGACGCGACGGTTCTCGCGGGAGCCGTTCGAGGCATTCGACGCGATCGGGCGGTATTCGCCGTAGCCAGCAACCTGGAACCGCGGCGCCGAGACGCCGTCGCGAACGAACTGGTCACGGACGCTGATCGCCCGGTGGGCCGAGAGATACATGTTCGTCGGGTGCTGCTGGCGGGTCGCGGGTCGGCTGATCGGCACGTTGTCGGTGTGGCCGACGACCTTGATCTCGAGGTTCGACGCCGCGGCCGAGTTGAGCACCGGCGCGAGCTTCGCGATGACCTCGTTCGCCTTCGCGGTGAGCTGGGCCGAGCCCGAGTCGAAGGTCACGTCGCTCTTGAAGCGGAGCATGCCCTTCGCGGCATCGAACTCGAAGATGTCGGGGTACTGCGAGGCGAGATCGGCGAGGGCGACCTCGACCTCGCGGGGCAGCGGGCTCTCGAGCTCGTTGATCTTCTTGAGCAGCGCCTCGTAACGGGCCTGCATCTCGGCGAGGTTTCCGCCCTCGCCGCCGAGCGAAGCCCGCATCGCCTCGAGGTCGGCCGCGGCCTCGGCGAGCTTACGACGGAGTTCCTGCTCGTTCGTGCGGCTCTCGTCGAGATCCGCCTGCAGCGTCAGGACCTGCTGCTCCTTGCTGCGGTAGCTGGTGAGGAGATCGTCGTACTTCGCCTGCGGCACGCAGCCGGCGAGCGTGGTGAGACCGACGGCCAGGAGGCCGACGCGGAGGCCGTTTCGGAGGGTGTTGCTTGGGGACATGGGTGTTCTTCCTTGAATGGTTCTTCCTGTCGTCGCGACGGCGCGACGATCGATGCGTGCGAAGGCGTCGAGTGGAAGGGACGGCGAATCCATTCGTCGTCCCGGCGCCACGCCGCGGGGCGTGACGGGGCGAAGTGTACGCAAAATCTGCCGGTGTGGGGAACGCGGCGAGGGCTATCCTCGCGCTCGCATGCAGTCCGGAAGGTCCAGCCTGTCCAGTCGATCGGAGGCCCGACCCGCAGCCGAGATCCGGCTCGAGTGCCGGCCCGCCCCCGACCTGAGGGAGGCCGCGGTCGAGGTCGCGCCGCGGCTTCTCGGTTGCCTCCTCGTCCGTCGCCTGCCCCGCGGCGGGCTGTTGGTCGGGCGAATCGTCGAGACCGAGGCCTACCCCGGGGGGGCGGACACCGCCAGCCATTCCGCCGGCGGTCGCCGCACCGCCCGCAACGAGAGCATGTGGCGCGAGGGTGGGCATCTCTACGTCTACTTCACCTACGGCATGCACTGGTGCGTGAACCTCGTGACCGGGCCCGAGGGCTCGGGTGAGGCGGTTCTGGTGCGGGCGGTCGAGCCGCTCGTGGGCATCGACGCCATGCGGCGGAACCGGCCCGGGCGGTGCGACCGCGACCTGGCCCGCGGTCCGGCGCGGTTCTGCCGGGCTTTCAGGATCGATGGCCGGATGGATGGCATCCGGATCGACGCCCCGGGGTCGACGGTGGCCCTGTGGGGGCCGCCGGTTGGGTCCGGCCGCGTTCGGATCGATCGCGGGCCCCGGATCGGGATCGAGCGGCACGGCGTCTGGGCCCGGCGGCGATGGCGATTCTGGGTGGCCGGATCGCGGTTCGTCTCGGGCTGAATTCGCCCCGTGGCGGCGGAAACCGGCCCGTGGGGTGGGCAGTCTGTGGATTCCGGGCCGACCCGGCCGATAGCATCGCCCTGAGATGGCGAACGGTCCCGACGACATCGACTGGACGGCGATCCGCGAGACGGCCGGGGGCTACCCCCTCGAGGCGTTCGCCTTCGTGCAGAAGGGCCTCGGCGAGACGGTCGACCGCATCCATAACGCCCCGACCGACCGGTCGGAACTGGGACGCCACGTCTCGGGCCAGCAACTCTGCCTCGGGCTTCGCGACTTCGCGCTGTCCCGCTGGGGGATGATGGCCCCGGCGGTCCTCGAGTCGTGGAACGTCCGGCGGACCGAGGATTTCGGCCGGATGGTCTTCGCCATGATCGAGCATGGGGTCATGAGCAAGACGCCCCAGGACTCGCTCGAGGACTTCCGTTCGGTCTTCGACTTCGACGAGGCGTTCGCGCCGTCGGCGCTGGCCGCGTCGGTGCTCGACCGGGCCCGCGGCGAGTGAGCCGTCCGTCCGGTCTTGCCGTACCCTTCGCCGCATGTCCGACCCTGCCAGCACGGGGCGATCAGGCCCCGAACCCGACGTGACGCCGAACGAGGCAGGCCAGCGCGGCCCGGCCCCGTCGACCGCGTCGCCGGTGCGGCTTCACCTGTGGGAGTTCCAGGCAGTCCGTGATCTCGTCACGATCGCGCTGGTGGTGGGGCTCTTCGTGCTCGGCTACCAGATGCGGGCGGTCACGGTGCCGCTCCTGGTCGCGCTGGCGCTCGCGTACCTGATCGAGCCGGTCGTCGAGTGGCTCTGCCGCAGGACGCGGCTCTCGCGGGTCGCGGTGGTGACGATCCTGCTCTCGACGGCCGGGACCGCGGCCCTCGCGTCGATCGCGGTCACCGTCCCGCTCGTCGTCGGCCAAGGGCTCGCCTTCGTCCAGAACGTGCGCGACGGCCAGTACTCGCGGCTCGCGCACCGCGCGGTCGAGTTCGCCCCCGAGGCCTACCGCGGCGAGCTTTCGCGGGCGGTGGACTGGCTCGACTCGCTCCGCGAGGGCACGCCGGTCGCGTCGGATACGGCGGAGGCCGCGGTCACCGACGCGTCGGCCGACGAGGTCACCGCGGAACCGGTCGAGACCCCGCTCACCCGCGAGGAGATCCGGCTGCTCGTCGCCGAGGAGGTCGCGAAGGCCGCGGGCGCCAGCGCCGCGATCGACCGCGGCGGGCTGCTCGGCCGCATCGGCGGCTCGCTCGGCGCCGCCGCGGGCACCGTCGCGTCGCTCCTCCTCGGCGCGGTCGGCCTGGTCCTCACGCTCTTCCTCGTTCCCTTCTACCTCTGGTTCTTCAGCGTCTACTGGCCCGAGATCGTGGCGTTCTTCGCCGGACTCCTGCCGCGGGCGCACCGCGGCCGGGCCCTCGAGCTGCTCGGGGCGATGGACCTGGCGATCTCGGGCTTCGTGCGCGGCCGCATCACCATCGCCTTCATCATGGGCGTGATGTTCGCGATCGGCTGGAAGTTCACCGGCGTGCCGTACGCGATGACCCTCGGGCTGTTCGCCGGCGCGATCTCGGTCGTGCCGTACCTCGGCGGCGTCGCGCTGCCGATGGCGATCGGGCTGCTCTTCTTCGACCAGATCGCGCTCGCTCCGGAGCTTCGCATGGCCTGGTGGGGCATCCTGCTCTGGCCGACGGTGGTCTTCACCGTGGTGCAGACCGTCGAGGGGTACCTGCTCACGCCGGTCATCGCCGGCAAGGCGACCGACCTCGATCCGGTGACGATCGTGGTGGCGATCCTCGCGGGCGGGTCGCTCGCCGGGGTGTACGGGATGCTGCTCGCGATTCCCGCCGCGGCGTGCGTGAAGATCCTGCTCAAGCAGGTCGTGCTGCCCCGATGGCGGGCGTTCGCGCGGGGCGAGGTGAGCGATCCGCTGCCGTTCGACGAGACGGCGTAGCGGCGACGGGTGGACGATGCCGCCGCGGGATGGATCCCGCGGCGCGGGAAGCTCGGGAGACCACGAGGAACGGAAGCCATGAGACTGGATCGACTGCTCGATGGAATGGCGGATGCGACGCTGCCGGCCGGGTCGGAGGGCGTCGAGGTCTGGATGGTCGCCGACGACAGCCGCGCGGTGAGGCCCGGTGGCCTGTTCATCGCCCGGGGCGGCAGCGCACGGGACGGCAGCGCGTTCCTCGCCGACGCCCGGTCGCGCGGGGCGGTCGCGGCGATCGTCGCCCGCGACGCCGACGCGACGGCCTTCGGCGACGGCGCGGTCGTGCGGTGCGGCGATCCGGCGTCGCTCGTCGCCGCGGTGGCCGATCGCTTCCACGGCAACGCGTGCGCCACGCTGCCGACGGTGGGCGTCACGGGCACGAACGGGAAGACCACGATCGCCTACCTCGTGCACCAGCTGCTCGCCGCGGCGGGCAAGCGGGCCG
>JBEIUL010000276.1:0-4077 GCA_040374395.1 Phycisphaeraceae bacterium | reverse complement strand
TCGGCAATGACCTCACCGCCGAGAACGCGATCGGCCGGATGAAGGAACTCCAGGAACGCGTGGTCCTCGAGATCGCCGAGGATCTCGCGAGCCCGCGAGCGGCGCTCGGGGGCTGACCGGGCCGGATTCCCGCATCCGGGGATTGTTCCGCCCCTTCCGGTCGGACTGGACACCGGCGATATAGTCCGGGGTCATGGCTTCACGGACGAGGCCCCCGCCGCCATCCTCGACAAAGATGCCCGATCCCCCCGAGGTCGCGGACCCGGTGCTGTCGGCCCTCCGCACCTGGTTCGGCTTCGATCGGCTGCGGCCCCGGCAACGGGACGCGATCGACGCGGGAATCGCCGGCCGCGATTCGCTCGTCGTGCTCCCCACCGGAGGGGGAAAGAGCCTTTGCTACCAGCTTCCGGCGATCGTCACCGGCGGGCTCGACGTCGTGGTGAGCCCGCTCATCGCCCTGATGCAGGACCAGGTCGACGGGCTCCTCGCCTGCGGCGTGCCCGCGGCGGCGATCCACGCGAACCTCGGCGAGTCCGAACGCCGGGAGGTCCGGAAGGGCCTGCTCGAGGGACGGTTCCGGTTGCTGTTCGTCGCCCCGGAAAGGCTCCTCGCCCCGGGATTCCTCGGCCTGCTCGCCGAGTGCCGCGTGCGGGCGGTCGTCGTCGACGAGGCCCACTGCATCAGCCAATGGGGCCACGACTTCCGCCCGGAGTACCGAATGCTCGCCTCGATCCGCGAGCGGCTGCCCGGCGTGTCGCTGCACGCCTTCACCGCGACCGCGACGCCGCGGGTCCGGGAGGACATCCGCGACCAGCTCGGGTTGCGGGATCCGCTCGAGATCGTGGGTGATTTCGATAGGCCAAACCTTACATATCGGTTTGTCCCGCGGCTCGATGCCCGCCGGCAGGTCCTCGACGCGATCCGCCGCCACGACGGCGAGGCGGCGATCGTCTATTGCCTCAGCCGCCGCGAGACCGAGTCGCTCGCGTCGTTCCTCGCCGGCGAGGGGGTGCGGGCGAAGGCCAACCACGCCGGGCTCGACGGCGGCCTCCGGGCGGAAACCCAGCGGGAGTTCCTCGAGGAGCGGCTCGACGTCGTGGTCGCCACGGTGGCGTTCGGGATGGGAATCGACCGCGGGGACGTACGGCTGGTGGTTCACACCGCGACACCCCGCTCGGTCGAGCACTACCAGCAGGAGGCGGGCCGCGCCGGCCGCGACGGCCTCGAGGCGGAGTGCCTGCTGTTCCACTCGCCGTCCGACGGGGTTCGGTGGGAACGGCTGCTTCGGGACCAGCCCGGCGATGACGACGAGGCCGCGCCCGAGGGCGAGGGCCCGGAACGCCGCGAGCGGGCCCTGGCCTCGCAGCTGGAGATGCTCGCCGGGATGCAGCGGCTCGCGGGCGGGCTGGAGTGCCGGCACCGTTCGCTCGTCGAGCATTTCGGCGGCGATCCGGCGTCGATCGCGGCCGGCGGATGCGGGGCGTGCGACGTCTGCCTGGGCGAGACGGAACGCCTCGCGGACGCGACCCGCATCTCGCAGGTCATCCTGTCGGCGGTCGCGCGAACCGGCCAGCGCTTCGGGGCGCGCCACGTGGCCGAGGTGCTCCGCGGGGCCGAGACCGAGGCGATGACGGCCCGCGGACACCGGAGCCTCTCGGTCTTCGGGCTGCTGCGGGATCGTCCGACCGAGGTGATCCTCCACCTGATCCACCAGCTGACCGCCCAGGGCTTCCTCGCCTCGAGCGGCGACGATCGCCCCACGCTCTCCCTCACCGAGCCCGCCCTCTCGGTCCTGCGCGGCGAACGGACGGTCGAGCTCATCCGGCCGAAGGTGAAGACCCGCGCGGTCGCGGCGGCCCGTTTGGCCGACGGCGAGGGATGGGACGGGGTCGACCGTCCGCTGTTCGAGCGGCTGCGCGAGACGAGGCGACGACTCGCGGCCGAGCGACGGGTTCCGCCGTACCTGGTGTTCTCCGACGCCTCGCTGCGGGACCTCGCCCGGCGCCGTCCGGCGACGCGGCGGGAGTTCTCCGAGATCCGCGGCGTCGGTGAGCGAAAGCTGGCCGAGTTCGCGGACATCTTCCTCGCCGAGATACGGACCCACGCGGCCGGCCAGGAGCGTGGACGGTAGGCGGCGGGTCCCGTGAATCGCCCGACGCGGCGAGCCGATAGCGATCACCCGATGAACGACCACTCCCCGACCGGACCGGCCTCCCTCGATTCCCTCGCCCTCGCGGCCTCCGAAGCGGTCCATCGCGCGGCTCGCGTCACCCGCGCGGTCCAGGGACGGCTCGCCGAGATCGCCGCGACCGCCAAGGACGATCGCAGCCCGGTGACCGTCGCCGACTTCGCCTCGCAGGCGGTGGTCACGATGGTGCTCCGCCGTCGCCTCCCGAGCCTCCGGCATGCACTCATCGCCGAGGAGTCGGCGGATCTCCTCCGCTCCGCCGCCGGCGAGGCGCTCCTCGCCGCGACGGTCGCCGCGGTGCGCGAGGCCGAACCCGACGCCGACGCGGCGGCGACGCTGGACGCGATCGCGGCCGGCGCGAGCGGCGACGGCCTGGCCAGCACGTGGACGCTCGATCCGGTCGACGGGACGAAGGGCTTCCTGCGGAACGGCCAGTACGCGATCGCCCTCGCCCGCCTCGAAGGCGGCTCGGTCACGCTCGCCGCGCTCGGATGCCCGGCGCTGCCGAGCGACCCGTCGGCCGACGTCTCGACGCCCGACGCGACGGGCAGCATCTTCCTCGCCGCCCGCGGCCGTGGCGCGTTCGAGGTTCTCGCCGCGCGAGGACTGGCCGCATTTCCCGACGCGAACTCGGCGGCCGCCCGGCGGATCGCGTCGCGCCCGTGGTCGTCCGGCGACCCCTTGGCCATGTGCGAGTCGGTCGAGAGCGGACACTCCGACCAGGACCTCTCGCGTCGCATGATGGGGCGGTTCGGTCCGCCCGCCCCGCCGCTTCGGCTCGACAGCCAGGCGAAGTACGCGGTCGTGGCGCGAGGCCAGGCCCACGCCTACCTTCGACTCCCCACCCGCAAGGGGTACGTCGAGCGGATCTGGGATCACGCCGCCGGTTCGCTCCTCGCGACCGAGGCGGGCTGCCGCGTCGGCGACGTCGACGGCAAGCCGCTCGACTTCGGGCACGGCCGCGGACTCGAGCGGAACCGAGGCGTGATCTGCGCGTCGCCGTCGCTCTTCCCGCTGCTCGTCAGCGCGTACGCCGAGGCGACGGCCGACTGAGCGGAACCATCACGCGGGAACCAGCCCGCGGGTGACGAGCAGCCCGATGACGCGGGCAGCGCACTCCTCGAGCGGAACCTCGTGGGTCGGCAGGACCAGTTCCGCCGAGGACGGCGCCTCGTACGGCTGCGCGACCCCCGTCATCTGTCCCACGGTGCCCTGACGGGCCCCTTGGTAGAGCTTCTTCGGGTCACGCCTCTCGGCGACCTCGAGCGGCACGTCGACGTGGACCTCGAGGAACGGCAGCCCGATCGCCGCGTGGGCCTCGCGCACCGATTGCCGATCGGCCCGAAACGGGCTCACCAGGCACGCGAGGGTGATCACGCCGCAGTCACCGAGCAGTCGGCAGACCTCCCCGACCCGACGCACGTTCTCGGCCCGGTCCTGCGGGGAAAATCCGAGGTCCCGGTTGAGCCCGTGCCGGACGTTGTCGCCGTCGAGCCGGTACGCGAGGCGGCCCCGGTCGCGCAGCAGCTCCTCGACCCGGACCGCGACCGTGCTCTTGCCGCTGCCGGACAGGCCCGTGAACCAGACCGTGCCTCCCCGCTGCCCGAGCAACCGCTCGCGATCGGGCCGGGAGACGGTTCCGGCGTGCCAGACGATGTTCCTGGCCACGGGGTCCGCGGAATCTCGGTCGGGTTTCTGCATACGCTTGTCGCCTATCGGCTTACTTCACCCCCCTCCCTTGGCCGATACACGATTTCCTCCCATGGACCAGCGGACACTCACGCATCTCAAGGCCCTCGAGGCGGAGATCACCGCCCTCGCAATGCCGGTGAGTGTGTGTGTCCATGGGCTGAGCTCAAGGCCCTCGAGGCGCAGATCAGCGCCCTCGC
>JBEIUL010000379.1:0-2944 GCA_040374395.1 Phycisphaeraceae bacterium | reverse complement strand
GGTGCTCACGATCGCCCCCGGGGTGACCGCCGAGGCGATCAAGACGAAGGGCCTGCTCGCGACGCTCTCGGGCTCGTGCGGCTGCTTCGGCTCGAGCGGCCCGCCGGCCGGCGCGATGCTGCTCATCGACGCGTGCCTTCTCGGCATCGTCCTGGCCTGCCGCCCGAACGCCTGGGGACGAACCCGGCCGTCCGGCATGCTCCCCCTCGGCGCCGTGGTCGCGAGCCTCGTGGTCGGGTACGGGCTCTCGTTCGGCGTTCCCGACCGCACCATCACGCTCGACGGCGGAAGCGACGTCGAGGCGCCCGCACCGGTCGTTCCCGTCGCGGAGGCCGGCTTCCCCGCGACGCCGCCCGCGCCGGAGAAGCTCTACTTCCCGAACTTCGACAAGTGGGTCGGCCAGAAGCTCGCCGACCAGAAGATCCTCCAGCAACTCTCGCGTCCGCTGCCCGAGGGTTTCCCGAAGGGCCGCGTGAGCCTCGTCTTCTACCGGGCGACCTGCGACCACTGCTTCGAGATGATGAACAGGCACTTCAGCGGCGACCTGCCGCATCCGGTGCTCGCCGTGGCGATCCCCGAGGATCCCGGCAGCGGCCGGCCCTATCCGATGCCCTGCGGGAAGTGCAGCAAGCACTCGCTGCCGAAGGGGCCTGAGTACGTCGTGAAGACGCCCGCGATCGTCACCGCCGAGGACGGCGTCGTCGTCGCGGTCTGCACCGACACCGATCGGCCCGGCGCGGTCGAGGAGGCGTTGCGGATCTCGGTCGCCCCGGCTCCCGCTCCGGCCGCGCCCGGTCCGGAGCCCGGGCCGGCGGCGGCCACCTCGCGGCCGTTCCCGCCGATGCCCGCGACCGCCGAATCGTTCTACATCCCCGAGTTCGAGAAGTGGCCGGGCCAGCGGATCGACGAGCAGGCGATCGCCCTCCTGATCAAGCGTCCGATGCCGCTCGACCTCAACGCGGGCAAGAAGATCCTGTTCCTCTATCGCGCCGACTGCGACCACTGCCACACGGTCTTCACCGACCATTTCTCGGGCACGCTTCCGGCCCCGACCCTCGCGGTCGCGATTCCCGACACCGATCCCGCCAACGCCCTCGAGATGCCCGAGACGGCCTGCTCGTTCACCGAATTCGTCGCGGGCCCGCAGTACGTCGTCCAGACGCCGGTCGTCGCGGTGATCGAGGACGGCGTGGTGACCTGCGTCTACACCGGGGCCGACGACGAGGCGAAGCTGCTCGAATGCCTCGCAAGGTGAAATCTCGAAGGCCGCAGTCGCCGTTCCCGCGCGGGGCGCGGGCGATCACGGCGGCGCTGCTCGTGGCGTTCGGTTCGCTCGCGATCGCGGGCGGGGCGGCGTCGCTGCCGTGGATGGCGACCCTCGGCGAGCTGCTTGGGTTTCCCCGCGGGCACGGGCCGCGACTGCTGGCCGGATCGCTTTTCGCGATGGCGGCCATCGTCACGCTCGCTCCGTCGTGGTCGAAGCGAATCTCGCTCGTCGCGGCGGGAACGCTCGTCTTCGCGGGATTCGCGTCGGTCAGTTCGATCCGGGCCACGCGGCTGGCCGGACCGGACGGCCCGGGGCTTTCGGGGCTTGAAGCGCTGACAGTCGCGATCGCGGCGATGGTGGCCGTCGTGGTGGGAGTCCTGATCGCCATCCGAGCCTACCGATCGGCATCCCCCGAGTCGCGCGGCCTGAGCGTCGCGTGGCGGATCGGCGCGGCGGTCGTGGCCCTCGGCGGTGGCCTCGCGATCGCGGCGCCGGAAGCCCCGTCGCGACCGGCCGCCCCAAACTCAGGCCAGAACTCAGGCCAGAACTCAGGCCAGAACTCAGGCCAGAACTCAGGCCAGCTCGCCGCCCTGACCGAACCCATCCCGGTTCCGGACGCATCGCCGACCACCGAGGTGGCCTCGATCGATCTCGACGTCGCCGCGTGGACCGGTCGGCCCATGGCCGAGACGCCGATCGCCGACCACCTTCCCGACCTCGCCGGAACCGTCGGCGACGAGCCCGTCTTCCTCGTGCTGTACAGCGGCCGGTGCGGAACCTGCCACGACCTGTTCCGGGAACGATTCGCCGGCGAGCTGCCGCGGCGCGTCCTCGCGATCGAGATCCCGCCGGCCTCCGACGCGATTCTCGCCGCGGGCGACGCGCTCGATCAGGAGATCGAGTGCCCCGGCTGCGAACGGCTGTCGCTTCCCGCCGGCCCCCGCTGGCTCGTGCGGCCTCCGACGGTGGTGCGGGTCGACGGCGGGGTCGTCACCTGCGTCGATGACGCGAGCTCCGGCTCGTGCTTCGCGGTCACGCCCTGACCGGGGCGGCGAGGGCGACGAACTTTCGCGCGGTGGCCTCGGTGTTCAGTTCGCTCTTGCCGAAGCCGGGCATCGCCCCTGCGGCTTCCGCCGCCCGCTGGGCCTCGGGAAAGTTCGAGACGAGCGCGGTCCGGATCCGCCGTTCCTCGCGGGCGATGAGCCCGATGCCGTCGGCGACCGCGAAGTCGCCGTCGAGGGCCCGGTTCACGATCCACACCGAGCCATCGGAGCGATGCCGCTCGAGCGACGCGTCATCACGGGCCTCGGCGAACGCTGCCGCGGGAACGGCGCGGCGGATCGCCGAGCGGAGCATCGAGGCGTCGGGGCCGCAGTGGCCGACGAGCAGGAAGAGTACGTTCGGCGAAGTCGCATTCATGGAGATGGGGATGGGGATGGGGTTTCGGGACGGAGTCGAGTGAGTTCCACCGCGCGGGTCGAGGTCTTCAACTCGAGCCCGCCGATGCGACGTCGCTTCGGCGGTCGATTGTCGGAGGCCGCCGCGACCGCGAGTCGCGCCGCGGTCGTCCAGTCTCGTCGATCGCCCCGCGAGGCCGCCGCGGCGTCGAGCCGGTGGCCCGCCCGCCGGATCGCCCACGCCGCGAGGGCGAGGTCGACGCCCGCGAATGCCCTCGCC